>NZ_JAMOKM010000006.1:0-265173 GCF_023656665.1 Parabacteroides sp. B2-S-102
GAGACTTTGCAGAATAAAGAAAGGGAAAGAAACTCGCTCGTTTCTTAGTCGTTCACCTTATCAGATTATATATTCTGCTTTTTATTAGTAATCAGTCGATTACATTCACCCCCATTACTTTTACAACGAGATAACCGACTACCGCACGGCGGAGGACGTGGGCGTGGACCGTCCGCACAAGAACGAGATACTGCACCACATACCGCCGACGCCGGAGCAGGAGGACTTCATCCAAAAGCTGATGCAGTTCGCCAAGACGGGTGACGCCACGCTGCTGGGCAGACCACCCCTGTCGGAAACGGAGGAGAAGGCGAAGATGCTTATCGCCACCGACTACGCCCGCAAGATGGCTCTCGATATGCGCATGATAGACCCGCATTACGAAGACCACCCCGACAACAAGGCTTCGCACTGCGCCAAGACGATTGCGGAGTATTACCACAGGTATGACGCGCAGAAAGGCACGCAGTTCGTGTTCTCGGATCTGGGAACGTACCAGCCGGGCGACGGGTGGAACGTGTACAGCGAGATAAAGCGGAAACTGACGGAGGACTACGGCATCCCGGCAGGCGAGGTGCGCTTCATTCAGGAGTGCAAGACCGACAAGGCACGCAAGGGGGTGATAGACGCCATGAACGCCGGAACGGTGCGCGTGCTGTTCGGCTCCACCTCCATGCTCGGAACGGGTGTGAACGCGCAGAAACGGTGTGTCGCAATCCATCATTTGGATACGCCGTGGCGTCCGTCCGACCTACAACAGCGTGACGGACGGGGAGTCAGGGCAGGCAACGAGATTGCCAAGCATTTTGCCGGGAACAACGTGGATGTCATCATCTACGCTGTGGAAAAGTCGCTGGACAGCTACAAGTTCAACCTGCTGCACTGCAAGCAGACATTCATCTCGCAGCTCAAAAGCGGGGCGATGGGCGCGCGTACCATCGACGAGGGGGCTATGGACGAGAAATCGGGCATGAACTTCTCGGAGTACATGGCGTTGCTCTCCGGCAATACCGACCTTTTGGACAAGGCGAAACTGGAAAAGCGTATCGCCTCGCTCGAAGGGGAACGCAAGTCGTTCAACAAGGGCAAGCGCGATTCGGAGTTCAAGCTGGAAGCCAAGACGGGGGAACTGCGCAACAATACGGCGGTAATCGAAGCCATGACGGAAGATTGGAACCGCTTTCTTTCCGTTGTCAAGACCGATAAGGAGGGCAATCGCCAGAATGCTGTCAAGGTGGACGGTGTGGATTCTACCGATGAAAAGGTTATCGGAAAGCGTTTGCAGGAAATCGCCAAGAACGCCACGACGGGCGGTTTGTACAAGCCTGTCGGGGAACTTTACGGTTTTCCGATAAAGGTGGTCAGCGAGAGAATACTCAAAGAGGGGCTGGAGTTTACCGACAACCGTTTCGTGGTGGAGGGAAACTACAAGTACACTTACAATAACGGGCATCTGGCGATGGCTGATCCGGTAGCCGCCGCACGTAATTTCCTGAACGCATTGGAGAGGATTCCGTCCATCATCGACCAGTATAAGGGAAAGAACGAGGTGCTGGAAAAGGAAGTCCCACAGTTGCAGGAGATAGCAAGTAAGGTATGGAAAAAGGAGGACGAACTGAAACAGTTGAAGTCCGAACTTGCCGCGCTTGACCGCAAAATACAGTTAGAGCTTGCGCCGCCTACACCCGATGTCGCCGAAAAGGAGAACGACGGACAGGAGGTCAAGCCTGTTTCGGAAGGTGTACGGAGCATATCGCCACAACAAACCGATGATGCACCACCGATACGCAGCCCGATGGATAAACGAAGTCCGTCTGGCAATTTCATTGCCAATCATATCATTATCGGGCGTCCGGGTTTTCAGTTTAAGGATGAAAACCGATCGAAAGGGATAAAAATTTAAAATTATGAATTTTATATAAAATATTAATAGGGGCTATCCAAAAGGTCTAAAAGTAAATCTTATCCCCTCTGCAAGTATCTGTAGAAGAGTGATTGTAAGGATTTCTTTCTTTTTGGGCAGCCTCTATTAAATTTATTTATTCTTTCTTGATTTATGTTTATAAACATTATACCAAAAAATATTCCAACTAACCTTGTTTATGTTTTGTCAGCCACCATTTGCACAACCATATTTGACTCCCAAAGAGAGTGAATTCGATAAGATAACTTGCTGCATACCCACAATAAGGGGCTAAATAGAATACGAATGGGAAATAGATAACAGTACCGACAACAGATTGCGTTATGTAGTTGGTTAAACTCATTTTACCATAAAGCTGTAATGTGGAAACCGCTTTTTTGACACGTTCCTTATGACACAATAATATGAACGAGAATATTTCTACAGAATCATCAGTAAAACAGAAAAAAATACTAATTTTGTTTTTGATGATCATTTCAAAAGGAATTAGAAAAATATCTAATTCTAACTTATAGAGGAAAAAGCAACAATTAAATATTAAAGAATAAAAGATACGAAAAATATGACGCCAAAAGAGATACTACAAGAATGGATTGACTGCTTCAACGCCGCCGATGCAGTCGCTTTGGCAAACTTATACGCTCAGGATGCCATAAACCATCAAGTCGCAAACACCCCGGTTATAGGAAAAACAGCTATCCATAAAATGTTTGTAAATGAATTTGCAACCTCAAAAATGGTTTGTATTGTTGAGCATATATTCGAGGATGGAGAATGGGCTATCATGGAATGGAAAGATCCGCTCGGGTTGCGAGGATGCGGATTCTTCCATGTGCAAAACGATAAAATCGTTTTCCAAAGAGGTTATTGGGATAAGCTCAGCTTTCTCAAACAGCACGGTTTAACCGTAGAGAATAGTGATAAAAATCCAAACACATAACACCGTCCGATATGGGAATCATCATTCATTCTTTAGAGTCCGTTTCTTTCAAAGATTTGTATGCGGCATTCTCATCCGCATTCAAAGATTATGATTTCTCTTTGAATGCGGATGAATTGCGACGCATGCTCGACCGACGAGGATACAATCCACAACTATCTTTCGGAGCATTTTTCGAAGGACGGCTGATTTCTTTTGTGTTTAACGGAACAGGCATGTACAACAACATCTTGACGGCTTATGACACAGGGACGGGAACCGTACCTTCATTCCGGGGATTACACCTAACCCAAAAAATATTCACTTTCAGCCTCGAATTGATATATCAACAAGGAGTTCGGCAATATGTACTGGAAGTTTTGCAACACAATCACAAAGCAATAAAAATATATCGCAAATTAGGCTTTGAAACACAGAGAAATTTCAACTACTACTCTGCCAAACTGAGCGATATTGTTCCTGTATTGCAAGTAAACCATACTGCATGTCGCATACTCCCATCGGATTTAAAAAACTGCCTTAACCAAACGGCCTGGTTCGATTTTCATCCTTCATGGCAAAATGACAGGGCTTCACTGGAACGCGGAATCGACAATTTGGACATATTGGGAGCTTATGAAAGAGAAGAACTTGTCGGATTTGTTATCTTTGAACCGGCATCAGGCGATATTTCATCCCTCGCAGTTGCAAAAGATTACCGGCATCAGGCGATATTTCATCCCTCGCAGTTGCAAAAGATTACCGGCGTAAAGGAATAGGCAAGTCCTTGCTTAAAAGTGCTGTCAGTCATTTTCAAAGCGATGTACTCAAATTTACTAATGTTGATTGCGATTGTGAATCAGTCACTGGTTTCTTGTCATCATTAGGACTTACCCCAAAAGGACAACAGTTTGAAATGGTCAGAAAAATTTAACCTACATTTATATGAATAGCCCTCATCATCAAATAACAAATTAATAATACCAAATAAAAATACGTATAGATTAAAAAAGTTCTTTGTGCTTTTGTCAGGGAACTTTTTTTTCGTAAATTTGCGTTCAATTATGCGGCAGTAATAATATACATATTAATACGAGTTAAGAATCCTGTAGTTTTCCACATGCTACGAGGAGGTATTAAAAGGTGCGTTTCGGCAATGCATCTATTGTAGTATATTATTGCTTAATCAAATGAACATTATAAATTTAGGAATTCTTGCTCACATTGATGCAGGAAAAACTTCCGTAACCGAAAATCTGCTATTTGCCTGCGGAGCAACGGAAAAGCGCGGCAGTGTTGATAAAGGTGACACCATAACAGACTCTATGGATATAGAAAAACGTAGAGGAATTACTATTCGGGCTTCTACGACATCTATTGTTTGGAATGGTGTGAAATGCAATATCATTGACACTCCGGGACACATGGATTTTATTGCAGAGGTGGAGCGGACATTCAAAATGCTTGATGGAGCAGTCCTCATATTATCGGCAAAGGAAGGCATACAAGCACAAACAAAGTTGCTGTTCAAGACTTTGCAAAAACTGCAAATCCCGACAATTATATTTATCAATAAGATTGATCGTGCCGGCGTAAATCTTGAGCGTTTATATCTGGACATAAAAACAAATCTGTCGCAAGACGTCTTGTTTATGCAAACGGTTGTCGATGGAGTAGTTTACCCGATTTGCACCTCAACAGATATAAGGGCAGAACACAAAGAATTTGTATGCAACCATGACGACGATATATTAGAACTATATTTGGCGGATAAAGAAATCTTACCGGCAGATTATTGGAATGCGATAATCGCTCTTGTGGCAAAAGCCAAAGCCTATCCGGTCTTGCATGGATCAGCAATGTGCAATATTGGCATCAATGAGTTGTTAGACGCCATCATTTCTTTTATATTTCCTCCGGCATCAGTCCCAAATAGACTTTCAGCTTATCTTTATAAAATAGAACATGACCCCAAAGGGCATAAAAGAAGTTTTCTAAAAATTATTGACGGAAGTCTGAGACTTCGAACCGTTATAAAAGTCAATGATTCGGAAAAATTCATCAAGATTAAAAATCTAAAAACCATTTATCAGGGCAAAGAGATAAATGTTGATGAAGTGGTTGCTAATGATATCGCAATTATAGAAGATATAGAAGAATTAAGAATCGGAGATTATTTAGGTGTTAAACCTTGTCTGATTCAAGGATTATCTCATCAGCATCCCGCCCTCAAATCTTCTGTCCGACCAGACAAGCCCGAAGAGAGAAGCAAGTTGATATCCGCTCTAAATGTATTGTTTATTGAAGACCCGTCTCTGTCCTTTTCCATAAATTCATATAGTGATGAATTGGAAATCTCGTTATATGGTTTAACCCAAAAAGAAATCATACAAACATTGCTGGAAGAACGATTCTCCGTAAAGACCCATTTTGATGAAATCAAGACTATCTACAAAGAACGACCTAAAAAGAAGGTGAATAAGATTATCCATATCGAAGTCCCTCCCAACCCTTACTGGGCCTCAATAGGACTGACTCTGGAACCTTTACCGATAGGGTCAGGGGTGCAAATCGAAAGTGAAATCTCCTTTGGTTATCTGAACCATTCTTTTCAAAATGCCGTTTTTGAAGGAATCCGTATGTCTTGCCAATCGGGATTGCATGGATGGGAAGTGACGGATTTGAAAGTAACCTTTACTTATGCCCTTTATTATAGTCCGATAAGTACCCCTGCCGATTTTAGACAATTGTCTCCTTATGTCTTCAGGTTGGCTTTGCAACAATCAGGAGTGGATATTCTCGAACCGATGCTCTATTTTGAGTTACAGATACCACAAGTAGCAAGTTCCAAAGCTATTACAGATCTGCAAAAAATGATGTCTGAGATTAAAGGTATCAGTTGTAATAAAGAGTGGTGTCTTATTGAAGGGAAAGTTCCATTAAATACAAGTAAAGACTATGCTTCAGAAGTAAGTTCATACACTAAAGGCTTAGGCACTTTTATGGTTAAGCCGTGTGGGTATCAAATAACAAAAGGCGGTTATTCTGATAATACCCGTATGGAAGAAAAGGATAAACTTTTATTCATGTTTGAAAAATCAGTATCATCAAAATAATGGAACGATCCAGGAATTTCTATAAGACAATACGGTTGGGGTATATACTTATCTCCGTTCTTATCGGATGTATAGCATATAATAGCTTCTATGAATGGCAGGAGATAGAAGCATTAGAACTTGACAATAAAAAAATAGACGAGTTCCGAAAAGAGATAAACAATATCAATATTCAAATGATAAAATTTTCTCTATTTGGTGAAACAATACTGGAATGGAACGATAAAGATATCGAACATTACCATGCACAGCGTATGGCAATGGATAGTATGCTCTGCCGTTTCAAAGCTACCTATCCGGCAGAGCGTATAGACAGCGTACGCCATCTTCTCGAAGATAAGGAACGGCAGATGTGCCAAATCGTTCAAATACTTGAACAACAACAAGCCATCAACGATAAGATAACCAGTCAAGTACCTGTAATCGTGCAGAAGAGTGTGCAGGAACAGCCCAAGAAGTCCAAGCGCAAAGGTTTCTTGGGCATCTTCGGCAAAAAGGAAGAAGCGAAACCAACTGTGACTACCACGATGCACCGTTCCTTTAACCGGAATATGAGAACCGAACAACAGGCGCAAAGCCGCCGCTTATCGGTTCATGCCGATAGCCTTGCCGCACGAAATGCGGAACTTAACAGGCAACTGCAAGGACTGGTTGTTCAAATAGACGGGAAAGTACAAACTGACCTACAAAAGCGGGAAGCCGAGATAACAGCCATGCGGGAACGGTCGTTCATTCAGATTGGGGGCTTGACAGGGTTCGTTATACTGCTACTGGTCATATCATATATCATCATACACCGAAATGCCAACCGCATCAAGCGATATAAACAGGAAACCGCAGATTTAATCGAGCGACTGCAACAAATGGCAAAGCGAAACGAGGCACTGATAACCTCCCGCAAGAAAGCCGTACATACCATTACCCATGAATTACGCACACCGCTGACTGCAATAACGGGCTATGCCGGACTGATACAAAAAAACTTCAATGCGGATAAAACCGGGATGTATATCCGAAATATTCAGCAATCCTCCGACCGTATGCGTGAAATGCTTAATACTCTTCTGAGTTTCTTTCGGCTGGACGACGGCAAGGAACAACCTAATTTCTCCACGTGTAGGATTTCATCAATAGCGCATACGCTCGAATCAGAGTTTATGCCAATTGCCATAAACAAGGGACTTGCTCTTACTGTGACGAATCACACGGATGCTGTTGTACTGACCGATAAGGAACGCATTCTACAAATTGGAAATAACCTGCTGTCAAACGCCATCAAGTTCACTGAGAACGGTGCCGTTTCTCTGACAATGGGGTATGATAACGGTATGCTGAAACTTATCGTCAAAGATACGGGTTCGGGTATGACCGAAGAGGAACAGCAACGTGTGTTCGGTGCGTTTGAACGTTTGTCAAACGCTGCCGCAAAGGACGGCTTCGGATTAGGTCTTTCCATTGTTCAGCGCATTGTGACAATGCTCGGCGGCACAATCCAGCTGAAGAGCGAGAAAGGCAAGGGCAGCCGTTTCACGGTGGAGATACCCATGCAGTCAGCCGAGGAATTGCCGGAACGGATAAATAAAACACAGATTCATCATAACCGAACACTCCATGATATTGTTGCCATCGACAATGACAAGGTACTTCTCCTAATGCTGAAAGAAATGTATGCACAAGAAGGGATACATTGCGATACCTGTACCAATGCGGCGGAACTGATGGAAATGATACGCCGGAAAGAATACAGTCTGCTTCTGACCGATTTGAATATGCCGGATATAAACGGCTTCGAGCTGTTGGAACTGCTACGCACCTCCAATGTGGGCAATTCAAGGATCATTCCGATTATTGTAACAACCGCTTCGGGCAGTTGCAACAGAGAGGAACTTTTAGAACGTGGATTTTCTGATTGCCTTCTCAAGCCGTTTTCCATATCGGAGCTGATGGAAGTTTCCGACAAGTGCGCCATGAAAGGTAAACAAAATGAAAAGCCTGATTTCTCCTCCCTACTGTCTTACGGCAATGAATCCGTCATGTTGGATAAACTGATAGCGGAAACCGAAAAGGAAATGCAGTCGGTCAGGGATGGGGAACAACGGAAAGACTTTCAAGAACTGGACGCCCTGACACACCACCTACGTAGTTCGTGGGAGATACTGCGTGCCGACCAACCATTAAGGGAACTTTATAAACAGCTTCATGGGAGTGCCGTTCCCGATTATGAAGCATTGAACAACGCCGTGACTGCCGTATTGGATAAGGGTTCGGAGATAATCCGGCTGGCAAAAGAAGAAAGGAGAAAATACGAAAATGGATAAAACAAAAATCATCGTGGTGGAGGACAACATCGTATATTGCGAGTTTGTCTGCAACCTGCTGGCACGGGAGAAATTCCGTACCGTGCAGGCTTTCCACCTCTCGACAGCGAAGAAACTTCTGCAACAAGCCGCTGACAATGATATAGTAGTTTCTGATTTGCGTTTGCCTGACGGTGACGGCATCGACCTATTGCGCTGGATGCGCAAAGAAGGCATGACGCAGCCGTTCATCATCATGACCGACTATGCCGAAGTACATACGGCGGTTGAAAGCATGAAACTCGGTTCGCTGGACTACATACCCAAGCAACTCGTGGAGGACAAACTCGTGCCTTTGCTCCGCACCATACTGAAAGAGCGGAATATCGGGCGAAGCCGCATGCCCGTATTTGCCCGTGACGGTTCAGCCTTTCAGAAAATCATGCACCGGATAAGGCTGGTAGCTCCTACCGACATGAGCGTACTGATATTCGGGGAGAACGGTACTGGCAAAGAGCATATTGCCCATCTACTGCACGATAAAAGCAAGCGTTCAGGCAAGCCTTTCGTGGCGGTGGACTGCGGCTCACTCACCAAAGAACTTGCGCCATCGGCGTTCTTCGGACACGTTAAAGGAGCGTTCACTGGTGCTGAAAACACAAAGAAAGGCTATTTCCACGAGGCGGAAGGCGGCACATTGTTTTTGGATGAAGTGGGTAATCTCGCACCGGAAACCCAACAGATGTTACTCCGTGCCATACAGGAACGGCGGTTCCGTCCCGTTGGCGACAAGTCCGACCGCAGTTTCAACGTCCGCATCATCGCCGCCACCAACGAGGATCTGGAAAAGGCGGTCAATGAAAAGCGTTTCCGACAGGATTTGTTATACCGCCTACATGACTTCGAGATAACCGTTCTGCCCTTACGTGACTGTCAGGAGGACATCATGCCGCTGGCGGAGTTCTTCCGTGAGATTGCCAATAAGGAATTGGAATGCAATGTTAGTGGCTTCAGTTCCGAAGCGCGGAAAGTGTTACTGATCCATTCATGGCCGGGTAACGTGCGCGAACTTCGGCAGAAAATCATGGGTGCGGTGTTGCAGGCTCAGACGGGACTTGTCACGAAAGAGCATCTGGAACTTGGAATAACCGAAACAACCTCTGTTGTCGGCTTCTCCCTACGCAACGAAGAGGAAGATAAAGAGCGGATTATACGTGCTTTGAAGCAGGCTGGCGGGAACCGGAAGGTTGCTGCCGAATTGCTTGGAATAGGCAGGACAACACTCTATAATAAACTGGAAGAATATGGATTGAAGTATAAATTTGAGCAACCATAGCCCGCAATTCGCTGAAAATGGCTATCTTTGCATGACATATTAGAAGGTAACGGCGACTGGCAGAGCCTTTTGCCGCCTATATATAACATAAGACCGCAAGGCGTTTCGAGCGAAAATCTGGTAAATTGACACTACGGAGACGATTGCGTGATGCTTATGCTATGCCTACGCATAGCGTGCATTCACGTACTCTCCGTAAAAGGCTTTACCAGAGCCGTCGCTTGAAAGTAGTGTGATTTGCACGCTACTTTTTTGCCCTTGCCCAACGAAAGGAAACGATAATGGGTAAAGTACAGATTCTTGCCGTCCTCACGATAGACGGTTGTCAAAGCTCCGAGTTATATTGCAAAGCGTATAAGGAACTGCGCCTTGAAGATTGCGGCATCAATGAGATAAGGGAAAACGCCCTTTATCATATCACACCGGATTATTCCATCTCCATGCTTGACGAATGGCGGAAATCCACAACAGACATCTGCTATCTGGCGGAAGTCACTCCTGAAAAAGCGGACTACATCAACGGGCTGCTGCGTATGCGTGTGGTGGATGAAATCATACTTTACACGATTCCTTTCATTGCCGGAACGGGAAAGCGTTTCTTCCAATCCGCCTTGCCGCAGGAACAATGGACGCTGACCTCACAGAAGGTGTACCGCAACGGAGTGGTCCGCCATATCTATAAAGCGTGCGTTTGATGTCCATAAAATGGACGAATGTTCAGTAAATGAACACTTTAAGCTGAATACAATTCCTTTCAGATAAATAAATCGCGAAATTATCACTCTGAAATCCAGCACCTTGCAGAGAGCGTGCCGGATTTTTTATTTTATGGACACGCTTTTTGCCAATCATATTCATGTGCGCATACCGAAAAAACAGAGTGTAAAATTTCAAAATTGACAGGACATGAATTATTTCTTATTGACGGAAACAGAGTTCTTCCGCCGTATAAACGAAGCCGGGGACTGCAATATGGAAACGGCATACACGGCTTTCGCCACGCAAGTGATCGAACTATGCAACGGCAATGTGGACACCACCCGCACCATCATCGCGCTGGCTTACATTGAAATCGAGTTGCAGCACCATCCCGTGCGCAATCTTCCCGAAGAAAAGAGGGAGGTTGCAGCCTACATCAGCAAGGCACTCTCTTTCGTTAGGAAGATGCAGAAGTTCCTTGCCGCTCCCCAAGTGTCACCACTAATCCCCATCCGTACATCCTCCGACAACACAACCGAAAATCCCGCCTCACCCCTGCAATGGACGGGCAACGCCATCGACCTCGTGGAACTTATCTACGGCATCAACGAGATGGGCTGCATCAATAACGGCAACATGCCGCTCAAACAGCTCGCCCCGCTCCTCTACAAGATTTTCGGTGTCGAATCAAAGGACTGCTACCGCTTCTATATCGACATCAAACGACGGAAGAACGAAAGCCGCACCTACTTCCTTGACAGGATGCAGGAGAAACTGAACGAGAAGATGCTCCGCGACGAGGAAATGGAACGTTTGAGAAAATAATCCTGTACCAATGATGAATCAGGGGGTGACGTTATGCCACTCTCTGATTTTTTGTAGGTTTTGTACCTGCCGTGCAGATACATTTCGTTATCTATTCGCCCGAAAACCAGCGAAAAGCACTATCTTTGTACCCACCTTACAGAATTGTATATGAGCATAGACAACCTCGACATAGTAAAACGGCTGATAGCCGAAAAAGAATGCGGACGGGTGGAGTTCAAGGAAACCACCGGACAGTTGGAGCGTGGCATGGAAACGCTTTGCGCTTTCCTTAACGGAGAAGGCGGCACGGTATTGTTCGGTGTTACCGACAAGGAAAAAATCATCGGACAAGACGTGAGCGACAAGACCAAGAGGGATATAGCGGACGCGATCAACCGGTTGGAGCCTGTGGCAATGGTACAAATATCTTATGCACCGCTGCCGGACAGTGAGAAGAAAGTAATTGTTTTTCGTGTTGAAGATTCAAGGCTCAACCGTCCGTTCTGCTATAAAGGAAGACCATATATGCGGGTGGAAAGTGCGACCACAACGATGCCACAATCAAAGTATAATGAACTTCTTTTGCAGCATGAAAAAGTCTGGCATAGCTGGGAAACCTACCCGAATACCGATTTGAAGATTACGGATTTGGATGAAGAGGAAATCCACAAGACGGTACGTTTAGGAATAGAGTACGGACGTTTACCCGAATCGACAGGTGACGAAGTTCCTATCATACTTGAAAAACTGAATCTTCTTGAAGGCGGTGTACTTAAAAATGCAGCCGCCGTATTGTTCGCCAAAAAGAAACTGGTACATTATCCGCAGAACTTGCTGCGACTTGCCCGATTCAGAGGTACAGACAAAACCGTATTTATAGACAACAAACGGGTACACGGGAACTTGTTCCATCTGCTTGACGAGGCAATGGCTTTTGTGTTCAGACATCTTTCATTATCCGGAACAACGGACGCATTGGAGCGTGAGGAACATTTGGAAATACCGCATAAGGCTATACGAGAAGCTGTAATCAACTCCCTATGTCACAGGAGTTACCGTGATATTGGAGGTTCGGTAGCCATAGCCATCTATGATGACCGTGTTGAAATAGAGAATCCCGGTTCGTTTCCGTCCGAATGGGATATGAATAAAATCAAATCCGAACATGGTTCAAAGCCCCATAATCCTTTAATTGCAGACACGCTTTATGTGCGAAAAGTATTGGAGAGCTGGGGACGCGGCATAAATCTCATAATAGAAGAATGTCAAAAGGTTAATTTGCCGGAGCCTGAATATCAAATAACAACCAATGAAGTGAAACTTGTCTTCAGATATAAGGTGGCAGGACAAGAAACAGGACAAGAAACAGGACAAGTAGCAGGACAAGTAGCAGGACAAGTAATGTCGCTTGTATCAGCTTTGGGAAATGATATTTTGCCGTTGAAAGAAATCATGGAGCGTTTATCTTTGAGGGGACGTGATAATTTCCTTACCAGTTACCTAAATCCTGCATTGAGAGAGGGACTTGTCGAACAAACCCATCCGGAAAATCCCAAGCACCGCAACCAAAAATACAGGCTTACTGAAGCTGGAAAAATCATTTTGTCAAAAGGCAACAGGAAGGATGGCTAAGAAGAAACATAAGAAAGATTCAGATGCAGACTTGCCTGTAATCATGGATTACGGCATCGGTTGCATATCCATTTATGACCCGGTTGATATGATGCCATACAATGACCCGCCTGTCACCGAGCAAACCCGTTTCAAGAAACTCCGCAAGGAAATGAAAGCGGAGTTCAAATGGTTGGCGTCTTCTATAACAATAGAGTATTGGAAAGAAAACCGGCAGATACCTTTCGGTGAGGAAATGTCGAAACTCAGAATCCGACTGTTGAGAATCTTCGCCGAAGAATACAGCATACTACTAAAAGATGATACAGAACTGAAAAACTATCTGCTCATGCTTGTCATTACCACCATCAACAAGCATCTCCAATCTGAAAATAAAAATCCGTAACCGGTCGTCGGCTACGGATTTTCCATATATAAACGGATATACTATTTCTGCTGCAACAGATGTTTCAGATTTTCGTCACCCGCGATGCGTTCCAGCTCGTCGGCGACAATCTGTTTCACCTCCTCCTTGATACGCCTGTAATTCGCCTGCACTGTTTCCTTCATGCAGTCTTTGCCATCCTCGTCCGTGAAGTCAGTAATTACGGGTATCGGCTTGTAGGCTTTCTCCTCGCGCTTGACCTTCTCGGCATCCACGACAATCTCACAGTGGAAAATCTTCTGTTCTATACGTTCGTTGAAGTTGTCGGACACCGAACCGACAAACATTCCCTGCGTCAAGCCGGAAATCTTGCTCGGCGGGATAAGCGCGTCCATCTGCGTGTTGATGGAGGTGGAAACATCCTGCCTGTTGATGGAAATGGACTGCCGTTTCTGCAACACCTTTCCGAACCGTTCCGAGAGCGTCTTGGCGGTTTCGCCCACCACCTGACCGGAGAAAATATTGCCGACGGTGTTCATCACCACTTTCGCCTCCTTGTCCCCGTAGTCACGCACCAACTGGCTGAAATCCTGAAATCCCAGACATACGGCAACCTTGTTGCTTCGTGCGGTGGCGATAAGGTTGTCCAGCCCCTTGAAATATATCGTCGGAAGCTCGTCGATGATAACTGACGACTTCAACATCCCTTTCTTGTTGATGAGCTTCACGATACGGGAATTATACAGACCGAGAGCCGCCCCGTAAATGTTCTGACGGTCCGGATTGTTGCCCACGCAGAGTATTTTCGGCTCTTTGGGATTGTTGATGTCCAGCGTGAACTCACTGTCCGACATCACCCAATAGAGCTGCGGGGAAATCATGCGTGACAGCGGGATTTTCGCCGATGCAATCTGCCCCATCAACTGCTCGGCAGCCCCTCCGAGCCACGCGTCCATGAACGGTGAGAGATAGTTCTCCAATTCCGGGTAAGATGTCAGTATCGGGAAGATATCCTCGTAACGGCGGTTCAGGAACTCGATGGCATGGGGGAACGTGCAATACTTGCCATTTTGGAAAATTTTAAGATACCAGATGATAGCCGCGAAGAGGATGATGGGCGATTCCACAAAGAAGTCGCCCTGCTTCTGCACCCAACTCTTGTTTAAGTTGAGCATGATGGTGTACGCGCTTTCGTAAGCGTCCGTAATATCCTCCATGAAGTCCGGGTGAATGGGATTGCAACGGTGCGAGCGTCGCGGGTCATCGAAGTTTATCACGTAGAACTTCGGCTTCACCTTGTATCCCTCCGGGTGGTTGAGCAGATGATTATAGGCTATCGTGGACAAGTCGCTGAATTTGAAGTCGTAAACATACATCGAGAAGCCCTTCTCAATCTGCTGCTTGATAAAATTGTTTACCACCGCGTATGACTTTCCGCTGCCCGGCGTACCCAATACGATGGAAGCCCTGAAGGGATTCACTACGTTAATCCAGCCGTTGTTCCAACGTTTCCTGTAATAAAAGCGGGTGGGCAGATTGACCGAATACTCGCTTTCGATGAGCCGTGTTTCCTGCATGAAGCTCTCGTTCTCGTTGTTGAACACGTCATCCATGAGGTTGTGTTTCAACAGGCGGCTCATCCACAGACCGCCCATCAGCAGGCATACATAGCCCGTGCCTACGGTCAGCACGTAAAGCCCCGTCACCGCTTCAACCGGTAGCGGCAACGCCAGTATCCACCAGTTGAGGAAGAACAGTACGAACCCTGCGGCAAGAGCCGTCCAGATCCGTCCCCAAGTAATTTTCTCTCCCTTGACGCCCTTCGTTCCCAGACAGGACAGGGCAAGGAGGAGGACGGCAAACAGTTTCGTGTAGAGGATGGAACGGAACAGCCCCGCCGTGCGGTTGAAATTCATCAGGATTCTGTCCACCACGCCGATGTCCACGCTCCAGAGCCGTATGGCTTCATAGCAGAACCAGTACACGTTCATGACCACTAAAATAATACTCACGGCACGCAGAAAATCCATGATTTTCGCCAATGCCCTCAAATCGTCTTCTTGTTGTGACATAGATTGAAAAATTTTGATGTTGATACCTCGATTACATTCCCAAACCCTTGCGCCTTTTCTTTTTCTTCTTGCGCTGCATCGCCCGGATAAAGGCTTCCTCCTCGGCATCCACAGCCGGACCTTCGGGAGTGAGCAGACCGATACCTCCCGCCGTGTTCTCGTGGTCGGATGCTGTCTGTTCGCGCATATCCTCTACTGTTTCCACCGGAACGGAAAGCGGAATCGGTGGCTGTCCGGCATAAGGCAGCGTGAAGTGTTCCTGCAAAGCGTTGGCGGAAAGTTCCTTGCCCATGCGCGAGCCGTTCAGCACGCAGCCCGTGCGATGGTCGATAAACGTGGCTCCGTAGATGCGCCCTTCCTCCGTGTAGCGCAGCACGGTGTCGATACCCTTCTCCCTGAGCCGCGAAACGAACTTCTCCTTGTCATACGTGCCTTCAAGCACGGAAAGGACGGTGCGTTTTGTCATGTCGGCGAGTTTCCGGTCCTTAATCTCCTGCTTGGAACGGGCAAACTTCTTCTGCACGGCTTCATAGCCTGCGGACTTCCCGAAAAGCGAGGACTTGAACGGGTTGCCCGTCTTGTTCCCGGCATCATCGGTGACGGAATAGACCAGCCCGTGATACTCACGCCCGCACACGTTTCCCCGCGCTTCCTCCACCGTCATATTATATAAGGAAAGGAGGGCGCGATATTCGCCCATCGTCTGGAAACGGTACTGTCCACTCAGAGCCTTGACGGTATTCCCGACCTGCCTTTTCACGTCGCCCGCCGAAGCGTCCACCTTTCGCAGAGGGTTCTCTATCCGTTGATTCTTACGTTCCGCCGGGTGCAGCCCGTACTTTTGTTCCAGTTCCCGCCGGATGCGGTCGCTGCGGCGGAAAAGGAAATCCTGATTGAGCCGCCTGCCTTTCTCGTCCACATTGATTGTCACGATGTGCAGGTGGTGGCGGTCTATGTCCTCGTGCTTTACAATAAGATACGGCTGGTCCCCGTAGCCGAGTTTTTCCAGATACTCGCGTGCGATGTCCTGCAATTCCGTATCGGTCAGCACATCGTCGGGATGCGGGTTGAGCGAGATATGGAGTACCGGTTTCTCCACCCTCGTATGCTCCGGCATACAGGCGAGAAAACCCTCCATCGCCTTGCGTATGTCCACCGTCCCCGTGCCGTCATTGTAGATGCGGTTGGTGGTGAGCAGACGCCCTTTCGCCTCGTTGATCTTTTCCCCGTTGTAGGCAAGTGCGCCGTACAGCGACTTTCCTACACTGATTTTTGCGACCATTTCGCCTCCATTTCCCTTGAAAGTTCCACAATCTGACGGCTCAGTTTCACGAGTTCGACGGTCTGTTGCTCCAGCTTGTAGAGCAACGCCATTGCCTTTTTCTCGGAAAAATGCAGCCTGAGTTCCTTCACGACTTGGTTGTAGTTCGTGCCTACCGCGCGGAACTGCGCATGGAAATCGGACAGTCTGGTGTAGTAATCCACCAGCGTCCTGTCCACTTTCAGCACCCTGAACGGCTGCCCGAAGAAGTGCGCCTTGATGAAAACCGACTTGGCGTAAACGCCCGACTTCTCGAACATGGCGAGGAAACGGTTGTGTTCCTCCTCGTTGAAACGGACGGTGTAGCGGAATACCGCCGGATCAAGTTTGGGATTTCTCCCGGTCTTGTTTCTTTTCTCTTTCATATAAACTTTGGATTTAGCGGATGGACGGCATAAGCCGCCGCTTGGGGTCACAGACACCGCAGGTTTGAAAAGCTTCCCGACTTCGGAGAGGAAGCCCGCCCCCTGCAAGGGCAAGTGCTTTTCGTGGCTGCTCAAAACGTTTTGAGCGGCTGAAAAGACATCTTGCTATGTTCAGGCGAACATAAAAATCCGTCGGGGCCGGATTGGGGGAATGCCTTTCAAACTCCGGGCTGCGCCACCTGCGGCGAACCCTGCCGTTCGGGTGCAAAGTTACGCCCTTAAAGCGGTATCGGACAGAGGCTTGACCCGGACAATCAGTGCCAACCGGCGCAACATGCCGCCACTTGTCGGGGAAGTGATACAGGTTCAAAAATATCCTTGTTTATTTGCAGCATGATTCAAGAAACGAACGATTTGAAGATATGAAAAATGAGGCTTTCAAATACCCGGCAAACCGCTTCGGCGGCTATTTGCCTGACCGGATACCCGAACCTTCGGATACCCGGTTTTACAATGACGCGGTGATTCACGGATTCAATGACTTCATGACGCAATGTCGTCATTCATCAGTTATCCGAATCCCTGCCCCACCGTTGAAGCGGATACGTGACGAACCGGACAGTCAGAGATTCGCGGACGCGGATATACATGTCACCGATTCCGTATCGGAGCAGGAAAACAATTCATCAACCATTAAAACCAACAGAACCATGAGTAATGAAACATTCGTTGCATTCGCAACACAGAAAGGGGGTATCGGCAAATCCACCGTCACGGCACTTGCCGCCAACTACCTCCACAACGTGAAAGGACACAATGTCGCAGTCATAGACTGCGACACCCCGCAGCACAGCATACACGGGTTGCGTGAACGTGAAACGGGACTTATCGGCGGGAGCCTCTATTTCAAGGCACTCGCGTGTGACCACTTCCGCAAGATAAGGAAGAACGCCTACCCGGTCATCGCAAGCGACGCCCTTAACGCCCTCGATGATGCCGAAAGGATGCTTGCCGAAGAAGAGGTGAAACCCGACATCGTGTTTTTCGACATGCCGGGAACCCTGAAAAGCAACGGCGTGGTCAAGACCCTCTCGCAGATGGACTACATCTTCGCGCCCATGAGTGCCGACCGTTTTGTCGTGGAAAGCACCCTGCAATTCGCTGTGATGTTCCGTGACAACCTCATGACGACGGGACAGGCGAAAACAAAAGGGCTGTACCTGTTCTGGACGATGGTGGACGGCAGGGAGAAGAACGGGCTTTACGACCTGTATGAGGATGTGATCGCCGAGATGGGGCTGCCGGTGCTGTCCACCCGCCTGCCCGACAGCAAGAAGTTCCGGCGCGACCTCTCGGAAGAGCGCAAGAGCGTGTTCCGCTCGACCATCTTCCCGATGGATGCGTCCCTGCTGAAAGGGAGCGGCATCCGTGAGTTCTCGGAAGAGATAAGCCGTATCATCAGACCTCAATAATCATGGGCAGCAGGAAAGTGAACACCGAAGGCATTGACGAGGAACTGTTGATAGCCTCCATCGGCAGACGCAGGCAGGACGGGACCCTGTACCACGCGCAGGAGCCGCCCGCGCCTGCTCCCGAAGAAAAAAGCGTCCCTGAAACGGAACCGCCGCCCGCGCAATACACGGCAAAGGAAAAACCGCAGAGGGACACTGTCCGCCGCAAACGGCAGGAGGACGACTATTCCGGGCTGTTCCTCCGCCGCAACGAGATAAAGACGCGCCAGTGCGTCTATATCAGCCGCGATGTCCACAGCAAGATTCTCAAAATCGTGAACGACATCGCCGGGCGTGAAATCTCGGTAGGCGGCTACGTGGACACCGTGCTGCGCCAACATCTGGAACAGCACAAGGAGAAAATAAACGAACTGTACAAGAAACAACGTGAAGACTTGATTTGAATATGGAAAAGAACCAGAAAAACAGAAGTCCGCAGCATGACGGCGGCGGTATGCTTGCCCAAGTGCAGGCGAGTGTGGAAATCCTATCCCCCGTGCCGTTAGGCGGCAAATGCGGTGAAAAGGACTATGAACGGCTGTTCATCCGTGAAGCCGAAGTGAAGGCACGCGAGGGAAAGATGGCGTATGTGCGTCCGGAGTACCACGACCGCATCATGCGCATCACCCGTGTGATCGGGCATGACAAATTGTCGCTGTCCGCCTACATCGACCATGTGCTTACGCACCACTTCAACCAGTGCGAGGAGGCGATAAAGAGCCTTTACGCCCAGAATTACGACGCAGTATTTTAACCCTCAAAAAGAGAACGTGCATGAGTGAAACAATAAGCATGACTGATATTCTGCTGACCGTATCGGTCGGCTGCAACCTGTGGTTCCTGTTCCTGCTCCTTTATGACAGGATCATGGAAACCAGACTTGTCCGCTTCCTAAGAAGCATAGCCGGAGTGTGGCGGTCGTTGGGCGGCACGGCGGCAAAGCCCGAAACGGTAAGGGACACACCGCCCGCAGACACCCCGGACATCATCGGCAAGAGCCGTTTCAGGATGGCATCGCCCCGGACAACCGCTGCCATACCGACGCAAGAAGCCGCCACTTCGGAAAAAGGCATTGAGCTGACGGAGGAAGAGACTACTTTTGACGACGGAAACACGGAAACCGTGTCCCGTCCCGCACAAGTCCCGGAGGATAAACTCGACGAAACCTTCACGAGCCTCACGCCTTCGGAACTGGAGTTCGGGGAGGACGAGCCGGAGGAAGAAACGCCCGACGCGCCGAGGGCATCGGGAAGCAGTTTCGACGAGATAGACGATGCGGTCAGAACCGCCAAGAACCCGGAAGCGACAACGACGGAACGGGAGCGGGCGGCAAAGGTCTTCACCGACATGGAAGGGACGGAGCTGTACGAGAAGCTGATGACCGGCTCGTCTGAAATGAGCATCCGCATCAAGGGACTTATCGAAATCCGGCTGAAGAAGAATAAACCGAAAAAGGATTTTGTCGTCCCGGACAGTATTGAGAACTTCGACATCCGCAACTATGTATAACGACTAAAAAAGAATGAGAATGAAAACGTAAGACGGCATCACCCACGCGCACGGCGGTACAAGGTACAGCCAATTCGCAACGGACACACCCAAGTCCGTAGAAACAAACGGGCAACCCACTAAACCAAAGTAAAGTAATCGAGTATCAACCGCCCGACAAAGGACCATCCACCCTTTGGACGGCACAAAACAAGAACAGTTTATGAACAAGAACAACAGACAGAAACTTATCCTCTCTGCGGCACTTCTGGTTGCCGCAACCGCCTCCGCCTTCGCGCAGGGAAACGGCATCGCGGGCATCAACGAAGCCACCTCTATGGTGAGTTCGTACTTCGACCCCGGCACGAAACTCATCTACGCCATCGGCGCGGTAGTCGGGCTTATCGGGGGCGTGAAAGTGTATGGGAAATTCTCGTCCGGCGATCCCGACACATCCAAGACTGCCGCCTCGTGGTTCGGGGCGTGCATCTTCCTGATTGTCGCCGCCACCATCCTGCGCTCATTCTTCCTTTAATAAACAATGTATGGCTGAATACCCGATAAACAAGGGTATCGGCCGTCCGGTAGAGTTCAAGGGTTTGAAGGCTCAGTACCTCTTCATCTTCTGCGGAGGTCTGCTGGCTCTCTTCGTCCTGTTCGTCATCCTCTACATGGTCGGCATCGACCAGTGGGTATGTATCGGCTTCGGCGTGGCATCGTCTTCCATCCTCGTATGGCAGACCTTCGCGCTGAACGCCCGGTACGGCGAACACGGACTGATGAAATTAGGGGCAACAAGGAGCCATCCCCGATACCTTATCAACCGGCGGCGGATCACCCGATTATTCAAACGGAAACGAAAGGAAGAAACGACATGAGGAATACATCCAAAATGACAACACTGGAAAACAAGTTCCCGCTATTGGCGGTGGAGCAAGGTTGCATCATCTCCAAAGACGCCGACATCACGGTGGCTTTCGAGGTGGAACTGCCGGAGCTTTATACCGTGACGGGTGCGGAGTACGAGGCTATACACGGCTGCTGGTGCAAGGCGATCAAGGTGCTGCCGGACTTCTCCGTCGTCCACAAGCAGGACTGGTTCATCAAGGAGAAGTACACGCCGGAACTTCACAAGGACGACATGAGTTTTTTGAGCCGCTCTTTCGAGCGGCACTTCAACGAGCGACCGTACCTGAAGCACACGTGCTACCTCTACCTGACCAAGACGACGAAGGAGCGTAACCGGATGCAGAGCAATTTCAGCACGCTGTGCCGGGGGCATATCATCCCGAAGGAACTGGACAAGGAAACAGCCGCGAAGTTCATGGAGGCTGCGGAACAGTTCGAGCGCATCATCAACGACAGCGGCTTTGTCAGGCTGCGCCGCCTCTCCACCGACGAGATCGTGGGGACAGACGGCAAAGCCGGACTGATAGAGCGTTACTTCTCGCTCATGCCCGAAGGCGACGCCACGTTACAGGACATAGACCTCTCGGCACGGGAGATGCGCATCGGCGACAATCGCCTGTGCCTGCACACCCTGTCCGACGCGGAAGACCTTCCCGGCACGGTGGCTACCGACACACGGTATGAGAAACTCTCCACCGACCGCTCGGACTGCCGCCTCTCCTTCGCCTCCCCGGTGGGGCTGCTGCTCTCCTGCAACCACATTTACAACCAGTACGTGATTATCGACAACAGCGAGGAGAACCTTCAAAAATTCGAGAAGTCCGCAAGGAATATGCAGTCGTTATCCCGATACAGCCGGAGCAACAGCATCAACCGCGAGTGGATAGACCGCTACCTGAACGAGGCGCACTCCTACGGGCTGACCTCGGTGCGGGCGCACTTCAACGTCATGGCGTGGAGCGACGACGCGGAAGAGCTGAAGCACATAAAGAACGACGTGGGCAGCCAGCTGGCAAGCATGGAGTGCGTGCCGCGCCACAACACCATCGACTGCCCGACACTTTATTGGGCGGCTATGCCCGGCAACGCGGCGGACTTTCCGGCGGAAGAGAGTTTCCACACCTTCATCGAACAGGCGGTGTGCCTCTTCACGGAGGAAACCAACTACCGCAGCTCGCTCTCGCCCTTCGGCATCAAGATGGTGGACAGGCTCACGGGAAAACCGCTGCACCTCGACATCAGTGACCTGCCGATGAAGCGGGGCATCACCACGAACCGTAACAAGTTCGTATTAGGTCCTTCGGGCAGTGGCAAGTCGTTCTTCATGAACCACCTCGTGCGGCAATACTACGAGCAGGGCGCGCATGTGGTATTGGTGGACACGGGAAACTCCTATCAAGGGCTATGCGAGATGATACGGCGCAAGACGGGCGGCACGGACGGCGTGTATTTTACCTACACGGAGGAGAAGCCCATCAGCTTCAACCCGTTCTATACCGACGACTACGTGTTCGACGTGGAGAAAAAGGACAGCATAAAGACGCTGCTGCTGACGCTCTGGAAGTCGGAGGACGACAAGGTGACGAAAACCGAAAGCGGGGAATTGGGCAGTGCCGTGAGTGCCTACATCGAGCGCATCAGGGCTGACCGGAGCATCGTCCCCTCGTTCAACACCTTCTACGAGTACATGCGCGACGACTACCGCAGGGAACTGGCGGAACGCGACATCAAGGTGGAGAAGGAGGACTTCAACATCGACAACATGCTCACCACCATGCGGCAGTATTACCGGGGCGGACGCTACGACTTCCTGCTCAACTCGGCGGAGAACATCGACCTGCTGGGCAAACGGTTCATCGTCTTCGAGATCGATTCCATCAAGGACAACCGCGAACTGTTCCCGGTAGTGACCATCATCATCATGGAAGCCTTCATCAACAAGATGCGGCGTCTGAAAGGTGTGAGAAAGCAGCTTATCGTGGAAGAGGCTTGGAAGGCTCTCTCGTCGGCGAACATGGCTGATTACCTGCGCTATATGTACAAGACGGTGCGCAAATACTTCGGTGAGGCAATCGTGGTGACGCAGGAGGTGGACGACATCATTTCCTCGCCCGTCGTCAAGGAGAGCATCATCAACAACTCGGACTGTAAAATCCTGCTTGACCAGCGCAAGTACATGAACAAGTTCGACCAGATTCAGGCGTTGCTCGGACTGACGGAGAAGGAGAAGTCGCAGATACTCTCCATCAACATGGCGAACAACCCCTCACGGCTCTACAAGGAGGTGTGGATAGGCTTGGGCGGCACGCAGTCGGCGGTCTATGCCACCGAGGTGAGCGCGGAAGAGTATCTGGCGTACACCACCGAGGAAACGGAAAAGGTGGAGGTGTACCGTCTGGCGGAGCAATTGGGCGGCGACATCGAAGCCGCCATCCGACAGCTTGCCGAAAGACGGAGAAACAAGCAGTAAGTAATCAATAATCGGTAAAACAGATTTATCAACGAAAAAAGAAAAGCGTATGAGCATATCAAGAATGAAGATGCTGCAAGTCAGCAAGTGTCTGATCGGATTGGCGGTCATGGTGCTGCAATCCTGCGACGTGGCGGAGAACCGCCGCGACCTGCTGTGCGGGAATTGGGAAAGCGTGGAGGGCAAGCCCGACGTGCTTATCTACAAGGAGGGCGAAGCCTACAAGGTGACGGTATTCAAACGGAGCGGCATCCGCCGCAGGCTGAAACCGGAAACCTACCTCTTGCAGGAGGAGAACGGCAACCTGTTCATGAACACCGGCTTCCGCATCGACGTGGCGTATAACGAAGCCACCGACGTGCTGACCTTCTCACCGAACGGGGACTACGTGCGTGTGAAGCCGCAGCCGGAAACTCCGGCAGGAAAATAAGAACCGCTAAAATCCAAAGAAACATGAGAACAAGAATAACATTCGTCATCTGCCTGTGCCTGCTTCTCGCGGGCAGGGCTTCCGCCCAATGGGTCGTGAGCGATCCGGGCAATCTGGCGCAGGGCATCATCAATGCCTCGAAGAACATCATCCACACCTCGAAGACCGCCACGAACATGGTGAATAACTTTCAGGAAACGGTGAAAATCTACGAGCAGGGCAAGAAGTATTACGACGCCCTCAAATCCGTGAACAATCTGGTCAAGGACGCCCGCAAGGTGCAGCAGACCATACTGATGGTAGGCGACATCACGGACATCTACGTGACCAGCTTCCAGAAGATGCTGCGCGACGACAACTTCACGGTGGAGGAACTCGGAGCCATCGCCTTCGGGTACACGAAGCTGCTGGAGGAATCCAATGACGTGCTTACGGAGTTGAAGAACGTGGTGAACATCACCACGCTCTCCATGACGGACAAGGAGCGCATGGACGTGGTGGAACGCTGCCACTCCAAGATGAAGCGTTACCGCAACCTCGTGAGCTACTACACCAACAAGAATATCAGCGTGAGCTACCTGCGTGCGAAGAAGAAAAACGACCTTGACCGCATCATGGGGCTGTACGGGAGCATGAACGAAAGATACTGGTAGCCTATGGAGTTCGACAACCTTCACCAGATTCTCCGCTCGCTCTACGAGCAGATGATGCCGCTGTGCGCCGACATGGCGGGCGTGGCGAAAGGCATCGCCGGGCTGGGCGCGCTCTTCTATGTCGCCTACCGGGTATGGCAGTCGTTGGCGAGAGCCGAACCGATAGACGTCTTCCCGATGCTCCGTCCCTTTGCCGTCGGTCTGTGCATCATGTTCTTCCCTACGGTGGTGCTTGGCACGATAAACAGCGTCCTCTCGCCCGTCGTGCAGGGTACGGCGAAACTGCTCGAAACGCAGACTTTGGACATGAACAAGTACCGGGAGCAGAAGGACAGGCTGGAATACGAGGCGATGGTGCGCAACCCCGAAACCGCCTACCTCGTGTCCAACGAGGAGTTTGACAAGCAACTGGAGGAATTGGGCTGGTCGCCCTCCGACATGGTGACGATGGCGGGGATGTATATCGACCGGGGGATGTACAAGATGAAGAAGGGCATCCGCGACTTCTTCCGCGAGATACTGGAACTGATGTTCCAAGCCGCCGCCCTCGTGATAGACACCATCCGCACCTTCTTCCTCGTGGTGCTGGCGATACTCGGTCCGATAGCCTTCGCCATATCGGTGTGGGACGGCTTCCAAAGCACGCTCACGCAGTGGATATGCCGCTACATTCAGGTCTATCTGTGGCTGCCCGTGTCGGACATATTCAGCACCATACTCGCCAAGATTCAGGTGTTGATGCTCCAGAGCGACATCGAGCGCATGCAGACCGACCCCAACTTCTCGCTGGATTCCAGCGACGGGGTGTATATCGTGTTCATGATAATCGGCATCATCGGCTACTTCACCATTCCGACGGTGGCGGGCTGGATCATCCAAGCCGGGGGCATGGGCGGCTACGGGCGCAACGTGAACCAGATGGCGGGACGCGCCGGAGGCATGGCGGGAAGCGTGGCGGGTGCTACCGCAGGCAACATGGTCGGACGTGCCGGGAAACTGCTGAAATAATCAATGTGGAATTATAAACGGAAAAAGTAAAATGGAATTCAAGTCACTCAAAAACATCGAATCATCGTTCAGGCAGATACGCCTGTTCGGTATCGTCTTCCTCTCGCTGTGCGCAGTGATAACGGTATGGAGCGTGTGGAGTTCCTACCGCTTCGCGGAGCGGCAGCGGGAAAAGATCTATGTGCTGGACAACGGCAAGTCGCTGATGCTGGCACTCTCGCAGGACCTCTCGCAGAACCGTCCGGCGGAAGCGAGGGAGCATGTGCGCCGCTTCCACGAGCTGTTCTTCACGCTCTCGCCCGAAAAGAGCGCGATAGAACACAACGTGAAGCGTGCGTTGCTGCTGGCAGACAAGAGCGTGTACAACTACTATTCGGACTTCGCCGAGAAGGGGTACTACAACCGCATCATCGCCGGTAACATCAACCAAGTGCTGAAGGTGGACAGCGTGGTGTGCGACTTCAACGGCTATCCCTACCGCACCGTGACCTACGCCACGCAGAAAATCATCCGGCAGAGCAACGTCACAGAGCGCAGCCTCGTGACCACGTGCCGCCTCTTGAACTCGTCCCGTTCGGACGACAACCCCAACGGGTTCACCATCGAGGGATTCACCATCATCGAGAACAAAGATTTACAAACCATCAAAAGGTAAACGGACATGAAGAAAATCAAGAAATCACTGTGGAGTGCGTACTGGAAACTCCACGACAAAAAGAAAATGCTGGTGGAACGGCTCAAAGGGTATCTGGACGGCTTGCCGCCGAAGACACGCAGGCGCATCGTGCTGGCGATGCTCATCGCATTCGCCGCACTTGCCCTCTACACCTTCGGTAAAGCCGTCTATGACATCGGCAGGAATGACGGCAGCCGGATGGAGATAGACCATGCCGGACAGGTGGAACTGTCCGTGAAGCCGGATAACAATCACAATGTAATACCTTATTTATATGGAACAGACGAAGAATGAACCCAAGAACGAAAACAAGGCGGCTCCCGGCAACGACAAGCCGAAAAAGGAGCGCAAGCCGCTGACCGAAGCCCAACGGCTGAAACGCCAGAAAATGATAGTGCTTCCCGCTATGGTGCTGGTATTCATCGGGGCTATGTGGCTGATATTCGCCCCGTCCTCCGGCAAGGAGCAGGAGCCGGGAACAAGCGGCTACAACATCGAGATGCCCGATGCGGACAAGGAGAACCGCCGGATTATCGGTGACAAGGCGAAAGCCTACGAGCAGGGGGCAATGGAGGAACGGCAGGAGAACCGCAGCCGCGCCATGCAGCAGTTGGGCGACCTGTTCGACCGCGAAACGGTGGAAGCGGATGGGGACAGCGACTTCGACCTTGCCAATCCCGGCGGAACGGAAGAGGCGGTGAAGCCAGCACCGAAGACCATCCAGTCCTCGGCAGCCGCCTACCGTGACCTCAATGCCACGCTCGGCAACTTCTACGAGCAGCCGAAGAACGACAATGCGGAGATGGACGAGCTGCTGGAACGCATCGCCACCCTCGAATCCGAACTGGAAAGCGGAAAAGAGAGAAGCTCCACGATGGACGAGCAGGTGGCACTCATGGAAAAATCCTACGAACTGGCGGCGAAGTACATGGGCGGTCAGAACGGCACGCAGGCGGCAGCGGGACAGACCGCAGAGCCGTCCCCCGTGCAGAAAACCGGAAAGAACACGGCAAAACCCGTCAGGCAAGTGACGCATCAGGTGGTGTCCTCGCTCGGACAGCCCATGAGCAATGCCGAATTTGTCGCTTCCTTCTCGCAGGAACGCAACCGCAGTTTCAACACGGCGGTGGGCGTTACAACCGTACCGGACAGGAACACCATACCGGCATGCGTCTATGGGGCGCAGAGCGTGACGGACGGGCAGGCGGTCAGGTTGCGGCTGTTGGAGCCGATGGCGGTAGCAGACCGGATCATCCCCCGTAATGCGGTGGTGGTCGGCGCAGCCAAGATTCAGGGTGAACGGCTCGGCATCGAAATCACCTCGCTGGAACACGACGGTACGGTTATCCCGGTGGAGTTGGAGGTCTATGACACGGACGGGCAGCCCGGCATATTCATCCCCAACTCGATGGAGATGAACGCCGTCAGGGAGGTTGCCGCCAACATGGGCGGTTCGCTCGGCAGTAGCATCAACATCTCCACCAATGCCGGGGCGCAGCTCGCCTCCGACTTGGGCAAGGGGCTGATACAAGGCACGAGCCAGTACATTGCCAAGAAGATGCGCACCGTCAAAGTGCATCTGAAAGCCGGGTACAGGGTCATGCTCTATCAGGAGAAGAACTGATGTATAATCATAAGAAATCCAATCAATAACAACAACCCACTAAATTCAAAGTAAAATGAGAAAAGTAATCATGATGTTTGCCCTCGCTATGGGCATCGCAACTGCCAACGCGCAGGAAAACGTAACCGTTGAAACGACCAACGGAAGTGAAGAACTGACCTTGACAAAAGAGGTCTATCCGCAGAAGGAGGCGGACGGCGACCTGTATCACGGTCTGACGAGAAAGCTGGGCTTTGACCGCATGGTTCCCCCGCACGGCTTGGAAGTGACCTACGACAAGACCGTGCATGTCATCTTCCCGGCGGAGGTGCGCTATGTCGATTTAGGCTCGCCCGACCTGATTGCGGGCAAAGCCGACGGAGCGGAGAACGTCATCCGTGTGAAGGCTACCGTGAGGAATTTCCCGAACGAAACCAACATGTCCGTCATCACGGAGGACGGGAGTTTCTACACCTTCAACGTGAAATACGCCGCCGAACCGCTGCTGCTCAACGTGGAGATGTGCGACTTCATCCATGACGGCGAGGCGGTGAACCGTCCGAACAACGCGCAGGAAATCTACCTGAAAGAATTAGGCAGCGAAAGTCCGATGCTGGTGCGCCTTATCATGAAGTCCATCCACAAGCAGAACAAACGTGAGGTGAAGCATATCGGCTGCAAGCGTTTCGGCATCCAGTACCTTCTGAAAGGCATCTACACGCACAACGGGCTTCTGTATTTCCACACGGAAATCAAGAACCAGAGCAACGTGCCTTTCGATGTGGACTACATCACATGGAAAATCGTGGACAAGAAGGTGGCGAAGCGTACCGCCGTGCAGGAGCGTATCATCCTGCCGCTCCGCGCGCAGAACTACGCCACGCTCGTGCCGGGCAAAAAAAGCGAACGCACGGTCTTCACGATGGCGAAGTTCACCATACCCGACGGCAAGTGCCTCGTGGTGGAGCTGAACGAGAAGAACGGCGGCCGTCACCAGTCCTTCGTGATCGAGAACGAGGACTTGGTGCGCGCCAATACCATCAACGAACTTCAAGTGCGCTGACCATGAGAAAGTACATCGCAATAATCATCGCGTCGCTTGCCCTGTTCACGGGGCAGGCGCACGCCCAGCGATGCCTGCCGAAGATGCAGGGCATCGAGGTCAGGGCGAATCTGGCGGACGGCTTCAAACCCGGCGGCAACGACGGCGGGTACAGTTTCGGGGCGGCTCTCTCCACCTACACGAAGAAGGGGAACAAATGGGTGTTCGGAGGTGAGTATCTCCTGAAAAACAACCCGTACAAGGACACCGCCATACCTGTGGCGCAGTTCACGGCGGAAGGCGGCTACTATTTCAAGATACTTTCCGATGCCCGTAAAATCGTGTTCGTCTATGCGGGGGCTTCGGCTCTCGCCGGGTATGAATCGGTGAATTGGGGCGAAAAAGTGCTGCATGACGGTTCGACACTGCACGACCGGGACGCCTTCATCTACGGCGGTGCGCTGACGCTCGATGTAGAGTTTTACGTGGCTGACCGTATCGCCCTGCTCGCCAACCTCCGGGAGCGTTGCCTGTGGGGTGGCGACACGAAGAAGTTCCATACCCAATTCGGGGTGGGCATCAAGTTCGTCATCAACTGACACGCGGCATGGAACGGACGGATATAGACACCATGAGGCAAATATCCCTCGCGGACTTTCTCGCGCGGTTGGGGCATGAGCCTGTCCGAAGGAGCGGAAACGAACTTTGGTATCGTGCGCCGTACCGCAGTGAGCGCACGCCCTCTTTCCGTGTGAACGTGGCGAAACGGCTCTGGTACGACTTCGGTTTGGGCAAGGGCGGTGACATCTTCACGCTTGCCGGGGAGTTTGCCCGAAGCGGTGACTTCATGGCGCAGGCAAGATTCATAGCGGAAACCGCCCGTATGCCGTTTGTCGCATCGGAAAAGCCGTTGTACCTGCCGGAACCGTCCGAACCTGCCTTTGAGGGGGTGGAAGCCGTCCCACTGCTCCGCTCACCATTAACAGAGTATCTGGCGGAACGGGGCATCCCTTATGCCGTTGCATCCCGTCACTGCTGCCGCTTGAACTACGGCGTGCGTGGAAAACGGTATTTCGCAATCGGTTTCCAGAACGTGGTTGGCGGCTATGAAATCCGGAGCCGTTATTTCAAGGGTTGCGTGCCGCCGAAGGATGTGTCGCTGGTCAAAATGGAAAGTTCTCCGACTGGCGTGTGCAGTTTATTTGAAGGATTTATGGACTTCCTTTCCGCTGCCACGCTTGGATTGGAAACAGGCGACAGCCTTGTGCTGAACTCCGTCGCCAACGTGGGTAAGGCGGTAAAACACTTAGACGGGTACGGGCGCATCGACTGCTTCCTCGACCGTGACGAAGCCGGGCGGAGGACGCTGGAAGCCCTCAAAGGACACTACGGCGGACGTGTCTGTAACTGTTCCGCACTCTATGACGGTTGCAAGGACTTGAACGAGTATCTGCAACTGACAGCAAAAAAGAAATGAACAATAACTTAAAAATCAAAGGACAATGAACATACTGAACAACAAGAACAAGAGAATATCCATCTTCAAGGCGTTGGCACTCTGCCTGTTCGCCGCCGTGTCGCTCACGCTCGCATCGTGTGACGATGACATGGACATCCAGCAATCCTATCCGTTCACGGTGGAAACGATGCCCGTACCGAACAAGGTCACAAAGGGGCAGACGGTGGAAATCCGCTGTGAACTGAAAAGGACGGGCGATTACGCCAACACGCTCTACACCATCCGGTATTTCCAGTTCGAAGGGGAAGGCACGCTGAAAATGGCGGGCGGCATTACTTTTCTGCCCAATGACCGCTACCTGCTCGAAAACGAGAAGTTCCGGCTGTACTATACGGCTGAGGGCGACGAGGCGCACAACTTCATCGTGGTGGTGGAGGACAATTTCAAAAATTCCTACGAATTGGAATTTGACTTCAACAACCGGAACGTGAAGGACGACATTCAGACCGTCATCCCCATAGGCAATTACAAACCTCTGCCAAGATGATGCGTGTATTCATGGCTATCCTCTGTTCGCTGCTGGCGGTCTGCTCCGTGTCCGCACGGGACAGCCGTCGGAAGGGGACGGACAGGCAGGCGGCAATCTACCGCCTGCCGCCTTTTGAGCGGGCGGTTCGCTGTACGAAGTATTTTGAAGGCTGGCACTCGGAGAAACACCACCCATACGTGGGCTGGGGTCATCAGGTGCAGCCGGGGGAAAGGTATTCGGCACGCACCATGACGAAGCGGCAGGCGGACGCACTCCTGCGGAAAGACTTGCGTAAGTTCTGCGCCATGTTCCGTAAGTTCGGGCGTGACAGTCTGCTCCTTGCCACGCTCGCCTACAATGTCGGTCCATACCGGCTTTTGGGGAGCGGGAAGATACCCAAAAGCACGCTGATCCGAAAATTGGAGGCGGGCGACAGGAACATTTACCGGGAATATATCGCTTTCTGCAACTACAAGGGGAAACGGCACGCCATGCTGCTCAAACGGAGAAAGGCGGAGTTTGCGCTGCTGTACATTCCGTAACATGGCAAATGCCTGACAAATGAAACTCCGATGAAGCCGCAACTTCATCGGAGTTTCCGCTTTTCATACATTCGGGATTTTTCCTTTGCCGATTACTTCACCGTCCCTGCAATGCTCTATGATGCCGGGCGAAAATCCCATCTCCCCGATTGCGATATGCCGGATATACTCCACATATTCCTGACCTTGAAAAATCCTGCCCGTGAGGTTTTTGAAAATCATCCTTATGCTTGTTCCGTCATCGCTGTGCAGGATGATTTTTCCGTTCTGTCTGATTTCTTCCATGATTGAAACTTGTTTTTGTGAATACTATCGTAGATTGGGACAGCGGTTTCTTTGCTACTTTCTTTGTCCGCCGTCATGCTCACCGAAAGAAAGTAGGGCGGCTTTGTCCGCCGCCACTCAAAAATGGGTGTAGAGTCCTGTTACCATCGTGAACATTTCTTCCAGCATATCGCAATATATGCCATCGTGTGTTTCGATGTCCTTCGTCTTGCACTCGAATGTCTTTTTGCTGAACGTCCTGCGGTAGAAACGCATATTGTAGAGGTCTAAGCCGGCATCGTAGATGATGTCAAGGCGGTTGGCACTCGTCTTGTTCCTCGCAAGGCTCATGCGCAGTCCGTTACCCATATCTATAAAGTCCTTGCTTCCCGTCATGGCGGCAAAGCGTCTGCCGCCTATCTGCTGTAAAATAGTCTTCGCTATCATGCTTTTCTTGGTTGTAGGTTGGCGGTGCGGACACCGCCAACTTGTTTAACATTCTGTTATCTCGGCAATGGGTGTGTTTCGTTTCAACCATTCCATCAGGCACTCCATATTGTACTCGCTTGTGATGACTGCCGTATGGCTGTTGATGGCGGTAAACCTGCTGCTCTCGTAGTCGTCTATCCACCCTTTTAGGGTATCAACTCCCCACGCTTCGGCATCGTCAAAGATGCCGTCCAATACTTTGATAGGCTCACTGAACTTCACTATCAGCGTTTGATAGGCTGCGTTCATCGTCTGTCCTCCTTTCCTTCCTTTGCCGTGAGCCACTCATCCCGTGCTTCTCGGCACTCGTCCAATGTGGGTTTGACACAAGAGAACAACTCTCCGTCTGTGGGGTGGCGGTAGTCGTACTGCACAAGTGTCCGCTTGCGTCTGCCGATACCTAATTGGAAACGCTCGTATTTCTCCGTACCTGCTTCCGTGCAGGTGCTTACTCCGTTGATGGTCATCCGTGTTGCCATAATCGTTGATTTTAGGGTGGTTAAAAATGTACTGACAAAACTCTGTTCTTCATCACCATTTCGGGGTCGCTCGTGTAGCGTTGGTGCAGGTAGAAATGGTGGGAACCGAAGCCGTAAAGGAAAAACCTGTCAAGTCCGTGCTTCTCGGCAAAGTTCTTTACACTCCGTCTTAACTGCTCCTCACTCGTTGCAAGAGTGAGGAGGTTCACAAATTCAAGGAACATCGTGGGGATTTTATCGTCCCACAGACAAACCATGCTTTCAATTTTTACTTCCATACTATTGGGTATTATAGGTTGATACTATGCCGCTTCCATCCGCTGGCGGATAAGGTTCACGTTGCTGTTCACAAGGTTTACAATGCGGTCGTGGTACTCGGTATTGGAATTGTGCAAGCCACGACTTTGCACCACTTCCAATGTCTTCAAGGAAACCTCCACCGTTTCTATGCGCTTGCCGTCAATGGTAGCGGATAGGATAAGAGAGTTCTTTTCAAGGAAATAGGAGTTGGAAAACACGCAATGGTGCAGTTCCGTCCCTTCCGCTGCAAACTCCGCAACGCTCTCCAACACACGCACCTGCAAAGTGCCGTCCGTGAAGGCGATGCCGAAGAATATGCCTTTGAGTTTGCGGTATGCCTTCTCGTGTTTCTTCGCTTGGCGGATGCGTTCCTCCAACTTCTTGCGTTCTATCTCCTTGTTGCGCTTGTGCATAAGTCTGTCGTGTTCGGCTTTGAGGTCGGAGGGACAGACGTACTTCGGGCTGTTCGTGTCCTTGCCGAAATGCCGCAGGAGGTCTATGGTGTCACGCCACATGGAGCCGTCAGCAATGGTGTAGCCGTTGCGGATACATATCTTTACGGATGCCCAATACCTCTCTATGTCAAAGGAACTGCGGATATAGTGGCGCAACATGGGGTATTGCCCTGCCTTCAACAGCGTTTCGGCTCGGCTGTCGGAAAGGATAGCCGTGAAAAGGTCGTAAGGCAGTATGTTGTGGTATTCGCCATTGAAGCCGTTGCGTTTCAGTTCGGGTATGAAACGCTGTCGGGGATAGGTGCAGACGGGGTTTATATCGTATGCACGGAGTTTGTTGTTCTTGCGTACCTCCATGTCGCTGTATTCCGCCCATAGGTCGTAGTAAAGTATGGACATTCCACGCAGTCGGGCAATGGTGACGGTTGTGCCTTTGGGCGAAATCCACCTTTGCACCACTTCATAAATGGAATACCCGGCTGCCTGCCCTGCCTTGTATTGGGACTTGACGAAGAAGAAGCGTATCACTTGGTACTGCTTGCAGGTGGTGATGATGCAGAAATACTCGTTCTCGCTGAACACGCTCTTTCGGGTGCGCAACGCTTCCAACTCCATGCCGCAATGCGGGCAGGTGCATCCGCAAACGGTGTCCGCAAGGTTGTGTTCACTCCTCCACGAATGTCCGCACTCGGTGCAGATGTTCGTGCCGTCCGCCCTCTTGATGGCGTAATGTTTGAAGCAATGGCGGAAAGCGTAAGCCCTCTGTGTGGCGGTCAATTTCGGCAGTCGCTCGCTCAATCGTGCGACTTCCTGCTGTATGGGTGTTCTCGGTTTCATAATCAGAAATTGAATAGGTTGGGTTGTTGTACTTCTTGTGCGGTCGCTTTGGTGGCGGTTCTCGGCTTGCTGCGGTTCTGCAACTTGCGGAGTTCCTCCTCTTGGTATCTGCGGACTGCGTTCTGCCGTGCTTCCGCCTTTTCCTCTGCCGTGAGTTCCACAACGTGGTTCACCGCCACTTGGCACTGAATGGGCTTGCCTACCTCTATCTCGTTCTCGTCATAGTAGTGGACGGCTTGCCCGAATATCTCCCCGTCCGTGAAGCCGTTGCAACCGCTCCGCTGCACGTAGTTGAGAATGTAGGTGACACAATCGTCTATGTTCTTGGCAGGGTTGCGGTAGTTCCTCGCAAAGAGCGTATCTTCCGCTGCACGCTGCTCCAGATACATCTGTATCGTTCTCTTGAAATGTTCTGTTCCTTTCATATCGCTGTCTTTTTTAGATTGTCTGTTTCAGTATTTCTCTCCAATAGGTCGGCTCTACCTCGCTCAGAAGGAAGTCTGTAAAGTCCCTCCGTGCGTCCTTGTTCAGTTCTCGGTAGAGTTCACGGAACACGGATATGTTGCCGTTGATGTACGTTTCCACCATGTACACGAAGATGTTGTCCACCTCGTAGTATCTGCACTGCTGCGCTGCCGTTTTGCTGCTTCTCTTTGCCATGTCAGTAGGGGTTAAAGGGTGAATAACCAAAGGATGAAGCCGAAGAAGGCAATAGTGGAAAGGATAGCCACGATTACACCTATCGCCACTCGGAACACTCCGTTTACAATCTCTCTAATAATGCCCCAAAAGATGCCGAACATCCCGAAGGCGGTGCGTACCATCAAGCCGCATATCGCAAGCCCTATGTACTGCGCCATTTGTCTGAAATTTGCCGTTGCCGTCATATCTTCGCTGTTTTTGATTTTTTTGTTTTTTAATGCGGATTCAAGAGCTGAGGGAGTTGAGTTTCAAACTATCTTATCTGCCTCTCGTTTATCCGACATTTTTTTTATGCGTCTTTCTGTCGCATCGGTCGTTTTCGTTTCGGGTGCTTGAAAAGGTAGGGATTAGGGAATGCAAGGTTTTTCGGGAAAAATACTACCCGCAGGGCTGGAGATTTTTTCCGAAAACAGGAGGCTTGACCTTGCATTCCCGTCCAATCCCGGAATTACCTTTGCGCCCAGAACGGAAATGACTATCTGATGCGGCTCACTGAAAGACGCGAAAATGGAGGTAAACGGAAGTGGAGGCAGATTGGACAGGAAAACTTCAAAAGAGAAATCCGTAAAAAAGGGAAAACGCCAAAAGGAAAAGGGACATAGCCGGAGGCGTGAAACCGGGCAAACCACCGGCAAGGAAGTATGATTTTATATGTCTGGCCGAGCGTGTACGGTCGGACGGATAAAATCATTCTTCCCGGTTTGCCTGCCGTGTGTGACGGCTTGTTCCATTTATGGATCGGGCGGTCAGACACGGCTTTCCGCTTACGGCTCAAAGGAACAGTGGAAAAAGAAAAATCGTCAGAAACCCGTAAAAGCACCTCTTTGGCATAAGCACAAAAGAAATGGGCCTTGCATCATTAGTCTAAACTGTTGTTTAGGCGTGAGGCAAAGCCCTTTTCTCCGCTTATGCGTAGTCGGCATACGTTCGACCAAAATCCTTTTGGGCGATGGTGTGCCGACGGACAAAACCGCTTTTACGGAAAAACTTGTATGAGAAGAAAAAATTAGGGAGATTCATTTCAAAATCTCCCGTTTTATTGTTACTTTTGCATACGAAGAGTTCTTTGAAGGTTACGCAACGCGCAGAAGGATGATGCAGTAGATAACTAACTAAATCGTAACCTATTACTATCATGAGCAATTAACCTACGCTCAGTTCCAATAAATTACACTCTTTTCGTAACTTCTAGAGACAAATATACGATTTATTTCGGAAAAATAGAAGTTATACTTACTTGGCACTTGTAGTATATCTTTTTGGGTAAAGTAAGTATATCTTCTTTAGTACTTGCTGTATATATTCTTTTCTGGTTGGGATGATTCTTGCTGATTATAACTAATACATGATTTCACGTTACTACTTTTGCGGCTCTTCTATTGTTAATTAGTCTTATGTGTTTGCACAGTATTTGTTGTTTTGTGCGGCACATTTTTATTAAAAGTGTGCAGTGTTTGAAAAAAGTATTTATCTTTGCGACCGTTTTGTAATCAAGAAAAGTAAAACATGAAGAAAAAAGTAGTATTAGGTGCGGCATTGATGATGATGCCTTTGGTTTCTTTCGCTGGAGGATATTTGACGAATACGAATCAGCATGCAGCCTTTTTAAGGTCACTTTCGCGAGGTGCTGCAATTGATATAGACGGCGCTTTGTCAAACCCGGCGGGTCTTTCTTTTTTGCCGACAGACGGTTTCCGCGTTGGTGTGAGTATCCAAAGTGCTTTCCAGACCCGGGATATCGATGCCTCTTTCAGTACATACAATGGTTTCGACCCAGTGAATAAGGTGCCGACAGTGAGCGACGTTCCCTATAAAAAGTATTACAAAGGAAAGGCTGCCGCTCCCGTGATTCCGAGTGTTTTTGCGGCTTACAAAAAAGGTGATTGGACGATCTCCGGTTTCTTTGCCATTACAGGTGGAGGTGGTAAGGCTTCGTTTGACGATGGTCTGCCAATGTTCGAATCGGCTGCTATGGCCGGTATCTTCCAGGAAAGTGTAGCGAAATATATAAAGACTGGCGGTCAAAGTCCCATCGTCACGCCGGATATGTATACTATTAACAGTGCGATGGACGGAAAACAGTATATTTATTCCCTACAACTTGGCCTGTCATACAAGATCACGGATTGGCTTTCTGCCTTTGCCGGAGGCCGGATGAACTATTTCTCAGGAAACTATGACGGGTATCTGGATGCAAAATTAAAACAGAATTTTGGTGGAGCAGATTTAATGAACCTGGCTTTGGATTGCGACCAGACAGGTTGGGGGTTGACTCCGGTTTTGGGTGTCGATGTCAAATATGGTAAATTCAATTTCGGAGCTAAATATGAGTTTAAGACGAACTTGAACATCGAAAACAATACCAAGAAGTTGGATTATCCCGACAGTGCGGAAGGTTTGGTTGGCCCTTATAAGCATGGTGTAAATACGCCGAACGATATTCCTTCCATGCTTTCGGTGGCAGCTTCTTATCGGTTTTTGCCCATGTTGAAGGCTTCTGTTGAGTATCACTTCTTCGATGATAAGAAGGCGGGAATGGCCGGTGGAAAGCAGAAGGAACTGGAAAGAGGTACGAATGAGTATCTGTTTGGTATAGAGTGGGATGTTGTCAAGAGATTGACCATTAGCGGTGGCGCTCAAATTACAGATTATGGTTTGTCTGATAATTTCCAAAGTGATGTTAGTTTCTCCTGCGATTCTTATTCGCTGGGCTTTGGTGCTAAAGTGATGTTGAGCGAAAAAATGGCTTTGAACGTGGGATATATGTGGACAACTTACCACGATTATACCAAGAAGATGGACAACTACTGCGGCACGGGACTTCCTGGGCAGAATGTGTATAGCCGCACCAACAAGGTGTTCGGATTAAGTTTGGACTACGCTTTCTAAGCTTGAAAATATTCGTATCCTATTGAAAAAGGAAGCTGCCTGTCGTGTGGCTTCCTTTTTTTAATTCATGGGTATTCAACGGACTATATGAAACCCTATGCATTACGGCTCGTAACCATAGGTTTTAGTCGCTGTAAAGCATAGCTGGGTATGGCATAAAAAAAGAGGGTGCATGACGCATCCTCTTTCTTGATTATTTGTTTTACTTGTTGCCGATTATAACTGAATCCAACGTACATAAGCGAAGTCCATACGGTGAGGCAACTCCTTGTTTACAGGATATACACGGAAGCCTATCTTATGGTTACCAGCCTCGGAAGGAGTGGTCGTTAACTTGAAGAATAACTTGGAGCCTTCTTCCTTCATCAACTCGAACTGAGCGGTATTGATTGGTGACAGCGTGTGTTTCTCCGGATCTTCCTTCATGACAACCATTTCAGCACCTAACATACCTTGTAGTTCATGACGGTCGATTACCAAATTGAAGTTGTATTCTTTTCCTACAACCGGGCCATTCACCGTCAAATCTTGGTCGCAAGTGAAAGATTCCACTTGGAAGCTATCCCAATGTTGCGCAACTTCCTCTTTCCAAGCAGCTAATTGCTTAGCGATCTCGTAGTTGTTAGCGGAAATATGAGCGGAACGAGTAGCCAATTTGTGATAGAAACGATCCTCATAATCGTCCAACATACGTTTCATCGTATAATCCGGAGCGATCTTGGCGATAGAGTTCTTGATATATTGGATCCAGTCCGGAGAGTAACCCTTGCTGTTCTTAGCGTAGTAAGTCGGGATGATCTCAGTTTCCAAGCAATGGTAGATCGTAGCCGCATCCAATTGGTCTTGGTATTGCTGGTTCTCATAAGTACGCTTGTCGGTCAATGCCCAACCTGCGCCTTCTACGTAACCCTCATACCACCAACCGTCAAGAACGGAGAAGTTCAATACACCGTTCATCTCGGCTTTCTCACCGGAAGTACCGGAAGCCTCCAACGGACGAGTCGGCGTGTTCAACCATACGTCTACACCAGAAATCAAACGACGGGCCAAACGCATATCGTAGTTCTCCAAGAAGATGATCTTTCCTAAGAACTCCGGACGGCGAGAGATCTCTACGATGTGTTTGATCAAACCTTGACCACCACCATCAGCCGGGTGAGCCTTACCGGTGAATACGAACTGAATCGGGAACTTCTCATTGTTAACGATCTTGGCCAAACGGTCTAAGTCCGTGAACAACAAGTGCGCACGCTTATAAGTAGCGAAACGACGACCGAAACCAATCAATAGGGCATTCGGATTGATCTTCTCAAGGATGGAAACTACCTTAGAAGGATCACCTTGGTTCTTCAACCAGCTATCTTTATATTGAACACGGATGTAATCAATCAATTTATTCTTCAAGGTCATACGGAGATTCCAGATTTCCTCGTCGGATACATTCTGGATTCCTTCCCAACATTTGCGATTTGATTGATCCTCGAAAAGCTTCGTGCCTAATTTATCCGCATAGAATTTCTTCATCTCCGTAGCGGCCCAAGTCGGCATGTGTACACCGTTCGTTACATAACCAACGTGCAGTTCATCCGGGAAGTAACCTTTCCAAACCGGGGCGAACATACGCTGAGAAACCTTACCGTGCAACCAGCTTACGCCGTTAGCCTCTTGGCAAGTGTTCAAGGCGAATACGCTCATGGAGAATTTCTCGTTAGAGCCCGGGTTCTCACGTCCCATATCGATGAAGTCTTGCCAGCTAATACCTAACTTGCCGGGGAACTCACCCATGTAACGTCCGAACAAACCCTCGTCAAAGTAATCGTGACCTGCCGGAACCGGAGTGTGTACCGTATAGAGGGCGGAAGCACGAACTACCTCCAACGCTTGGTTGAATGAAAGGCCGTCGTTTTGGATATAGTCTACCAAACGCTGAGCGTTGATCAAAGCGGCGTGTCCCTCGTTGCAGTGATAAATCTGTTTCTTGATACCTAACTTGTTCAGCATCATGATACCACCGATACCCAACAAATACTCTTGTTTCATACGGTTCTCCCAGTCGCCACCATATAATTGGTGCGTGATGGAACGATCCCATTCGCTGTTCTGAGGTATATCCGTATCCATTAAGTACAAAGGTACACGACCTACGCTAACTTTCCAGATATGAGCGTAAACGGTTCTGCCCGGATAAGGAACTTCCAATACCATTGGCTCTCCGTTCGACTGCAATACCTGAGTCAACGGCAGGGCGTTGAAATTTTGCGGCTCGTAATTGGCGATCTGCTGACCGTCCATGGACAAAGTCTGTGTGAAATATCCGTAACGATACAAGAAACCTACGGCACATAAATCGATATTACTATCGCTGGCCTCTTTCAAGTAGTCACCGGCTAATACTCCCAGACCACCTGAGTAAATCTTTAATACATTGGTCAAACCGTACTCCATGCTGAAGTAGGCTACAGACGGTTGTGTCTTGTCGGGTTTTACATTGATATAAGCTTTGAAATCAGCGTATACCTTTTGGATTTCAGCCATTAACTCCTTATCTGCTAAGATCTCTTCCATACGTTTGTGTGAAAGGCTTTGTAATAGCTGTACAGGGTTACCTTCTGTGGATTTCCAAAGTTGTTTGTCGATCTTGCCAAATAGTTTAGCGCCTTCATGATTCCATACCCACCAAAGATTCGTAGCGATCTCATTAAGTGGTTCCAACTGTTGTGGAAGCTTGGTATGTGAGTAGACGTCCTTCCAAATAGGACTGTTTGCGTTATTCGCCTTAATTTTCATTATCGTGAAGTTTAAAGTGTTTGTCTAAAAACGAGTGCAAAGATAGCATTATCTTATTAATTATGAGCAATATTTAACTATTTCTTTCCTCGGCATGCCTCATGGCGATATCGAATGCGGTCAGATAATAGTCGATAAACTTGCTCCATTCAGCTTTTCGAGCGAGATCGAAACAACGCTGTTTGATTTCCTCGATGTCCGTAGCATCCTTTTGGCTGAGAGCCAGGATGGAGTTCATGATAGCGTCCGCTACCTCAAAATAATTGAAATCCGTACGATTAATAACCTCTACGCCTTCGCTAAGGTTATCTCCGGATACCGTTTTCTTCGCCCACATACCGAAACCGGCCAGATTGGTCGTGATCGTCGGTATACCGAAAGCGATACTTTCCAGCGGGGTATATCCCCACGGCTCGTAGTAGGAAGGATATACGGTAGCGTCCATCCCTATCAGCATATCATAATAGGTCTTATTGAAAATACCTCCTTTACCGTCCAAATAACAAGGAACGAATATAATCTTTAGTTTTTCGGATGCCGCGTTCGTGAAGCCGGCGTGGTTGATATAATTCAAGACCTTATCTTCTGGCATATTATGCAACCAGTGCGTAATGAAAGGGATTTGAAGCGGAGAGGTCGTCTTTATGTCCTGCTCGATCGCCTCTTTTAAATCCGCACGGGCGGCACGTACCCAAGCCGGTACCATGATAAAGGCGACGACCTCACGCTGCAGGCGTCCGGACGTACGTACACGGTTCATCGCCTCGATGAAGACATCGATACCTTTATTTCTGTATTCATAGCGGCCACTGGTGGAAACCAGCAAAGCGTTCGGGTCGATAGAGCAGCCCAATAATTTCTCTGCTACATTAATTAATGTACGACGTGCCTCCTTCCGCTTTTTAGCGTATTCCTTACCCTCGGGTACGAAGTTGGGCTCAAAGCCGTTCGGGGTAACGATATCCGGTGCCTTATCCAATAACTGTTTACATTCACGGGCCGTGATATCGCTTACGGTCGTGAAGCAATCCACGTAATGGGCGGCCTGCTTCTCTACAGAATGCTTGGCCTCCATGTTTAGCTCCTTAGCCATCTGATCGCCGTTGTAACCGTCCATATAAGCGTATAACGCTTTGTTGTTACCGGCGATAGAGCGTCCGATCGATGTGGCATGCGTCGTGAAAAGTGTCGCTATGGCAGGGATTTGCTTTTGAATGTAAAGCGCTCCCATCGCCAACATCCATTCGTTGAATAGGGCGGCGACTTTCTTGTTTTCCAGTTTGTAAAAGTGATAGAAACTCTCTATTACCTTACCGACCGCATACGCGAAGATACAAGACTCATCGTAATCGCCGTAGGCGTGGATGGAGTCAACTCGGAAATTTTCCCACATAGAATAGAAAAAGGCGTCTCGTTCACTGAAGTAGGATTTGAAATCTACCAGTATAACAGGGGGGGTACCCGGTACGTTCCAGCGACCAACCTTAACTTTCAAGTGATCCACTGCCTCGGCGTGCTTTCTCCAATCCTCAAACAAAGATGCGTCTTCCGTAAAATCGGGAGCGGTTGTGTTTGCCCACACATCCGGACCGATGAATATTACTTTGTCGTTAAAAATTTGTTGAAGCGTATGAGCTTTAGTCGATAGTACGGTATAAATACCTCCCACTTTATTACAGACTTCCCAGCTGCTTTCAAAGAGAAACTCTGGCGTCTTTATCATTTCGTTCATATTTGATTTGTTTATAATCAATGATTTCACCGCTGCAAAGATAATTCATTTTATGTTTTTTCTTGGCCTTTCCTCGGTATTTAATAACATATGTTCTATATTTGTGGATAATTAAATATGAAATAATTATGGCTAAAAGAAGAATTTTAAAGAAAGAGATCAGCTACGTGGCTGGTGAATTGTTCACGGAAGCGCTGGTTTGCAAATTGTATATACCCGGAGTAAATCAAGAGAAAGCGGATGCTTTGATGGCTCGTATCCTAGATATGCAAGATAGTTATATCGTTCGTGCCGGACACCCCGACGGCAAGGATAACAAGGCTCTCGTACGGAATTATTATCGCAAATTAAGAGAGGACTTGCAAAACGAGGTTAACGCTATCGCCGACGAGATAGGAGAGTTGAGCAAGGACAAATAGGCATGAAGAAGGCAATTAGTAAGGCGATACTCCGTATGGCGGGGTGGAAGCTGGGCCCGGTGGATGGCGTGGATTTGCCGAAATGTATCGTATGTGTGGCTCCGCATACCAGTAACTGGGATTTTATCGTAGGGAAACTTTTTTATACCTCGATCGGGTGTAACGCCGGTTTCCTTATTAAGAAAGAGTGGTTCTTTTTCCCTTTTAATTTGCTGTTTAACTGGCTGGGAGGTGTTCCGGTGGATCGTGGTAAACGTACGTCGGTGACCGATCAGATGGTGGAACGTTTCAAGACCAGTGAGCGGTTTCAATTGGCCGTCACACCGGAAGGTACCCGGAAGCGGGCCAAGGAATGGAAAAAAGGATTCTATTTTATCGCTTTGAAAGCGAACGTGCCGATCGTGGTGGCTTATTTTGATTATGGAAAGAAAGAGGTGGGTACGAAAGGTGTTTTTTATCCGACAGGTGATGTGGATAAAGATATCCATACGATACGTGAGATGTATCGGGGAGTTACCGCCTGCCATCCTGAGAATTTCGTACAGGTATAGGAGTGTTTTATGGTGAAGAAATAAGAGTTTTACTATAGGAAAACAAAAGTTTTCCCTAGGAGAAACAAAAGTTTTGCTATGAAGAAACTACTGTTTCTTCACCATGAAACTGTTTCCTTGTCACAATATGTCTTTTTATTACCTTAATATCTTTATTCTATGACTGAAGACTTACGTATCAGCATGATACAATCCCATATCATTTGGGAAGACCGTGAAGAGAACTTGGGTTATTACGGCGAACTGTTGCGCCGTGTTAGTGGAAGAACCGATTTAGCCGTATTGCCTGAGACGTTTACCACGGGATTTTCCATGGACGTGGAGAAACAAGCCGATACGATGGAGGGCCAGACCGTACCGACTATAAAGGAATGGGCTAAGAAATATAAACTGGCCGTGGCCGGGAGTTTTATCGCAAAAGATAACGGAAAGTTCTACAACCGGGCTTTTTTCATCACTCCGGAAGGAGAGGAGTATTATTACGATAAGCGTCATTTGTTCCGTATGGCGGAAGAGGACAAGCATTTCTCGGCGGGCGACAAACGGCTGATCGTGCCCTATAAAGGCTGGAATATCTGTTTGCAGGTTTGTTATGACCTACGTTTCCCGGTTTGGAGCCGCAACGTAAATAACGAATATGATCTTTTGATTTATGTGGCCAATTGGCCCGAGGCCCGGAAGAAGGCGTGGAAGGCATTGCTGCATGCCCGTGCCATTGAGAACATGGCTTATGTCTGTGGCGTGAACCGTGTGGGGGTAGATGGGAAAGGTTTTCTTTTCAGAGGGGATTCCATGATTTATAACGCAAAAGGAAAGAAATTGGCTGATGCCGGAAAACGGGAGGAAATCACCCGGACATGTACCTTGAAGAAGAGCGAGCTGGATGAGTTCCGGGCTAAGTTCCCGGCGTGGAAGGATGCGGATGGATTTGGTATTGACTTCTAATCGTTTAATTCCTTCTTATTATGGAAAAACGTAATCCTTGGGCTTGGATCCCGTCTCTTTATTTTGCCGAAGGCTTGCCCTATGTGGTAGTCATGACGCTTTCTGTGATCATGTATAAACGTCTGGGCGTCTCAAATACGGATATCGCCTTATTTACCAGTTGGCTTTATTTTCCTTGGGTGATCAAGCCCATCTGGAGCCCGTTCGTAGACTTGATTAAAACGAAGCGTTGGTGGATTTATAGCATGCAGCTATTGATTGGCGGGGGAATGGCAGGTGTGGCGTTCGTCCTTCCCGGGGATTTCTTTCTGCGGTTTACCTTGGCTTTCTTTTGGTTGATGGCGTTTAGTTCCGCTACGCACGATATCGCTGCGGATGGGTTCTATATGCTGGGCTTGACGGAGGAGCAACAAGCGTTCTTTATCGGTATCCGAAATACGTTCTACAGGGTGGCGATGCTAACGGGACAAGGTCTGCTGGTCATGCTGGCGGGGCTTTTGGAGGAGAGTACCGGGCGGATTTCTTTTGCTTGGAGTCTGGTGTTTTTTGTATTAGCCGGTACCTTTATCGCCTTGGCTTTGTGGCATAAGTATATCTTACCCCGTCCGGCGAGTGACGCGCAACGTACGAATATCACCCCTCATACCATCTTGGTGGAGTTCGGCAATACTTTCGTGAGCTTTTTCAGCAAGAAAGGGATTATCCCGGCTTTGCTTTTTATGCTGACGTATCGTCTGGGGGAATCCCAATTGGTAAAGTTGGCTTCTCCTTTCCTGCTGGATGGGCGGGAGGTTGGCGGGCTGGCGCTCAGTACCGGTGAGGTCGGGTTCGCTTATGGTACGGTGGGAGTGATCTCCTTATTGCTCGGAGGGGTTTTAGGAGGTCTGGCTATATCCCGGGGTGGCTTGAAGACTTGGTTATGGCCTATGGCATTGGCTATCTCCTTGCCGAATCTGGTTTATTTGTATATGGCTTATACGATGCCGGAGAGTATTGTTGTCGTAAACGCTTGTGTCGCTGTCGAGCAATTCGGCTACGGATTTGGCTTTACGGCTTATACGATGTATCTGATGCTTTTCGCCGAAGGGGAATATAAGACTTCGCATTATGCGATCAGTACCGGTTTCATGGCGTTAGGTATGATGCTACCGGGAATGGCATCGGGATGGATACAGGAGCAGATCGGTTACCAACATTTCTTTATCTGGGTAATGATCTGTTGCATACCTTTATTTATTGTATTGCCGTTCTTGCGTTTCAAGAAAAAATAATCTTATACCGATAATCCGGGAGTGTAGGGAAGGGTCACGATGAATGTGCTACCTTCCCCTTCTTTGGATTCTAGGGTGATATATCCTCCGAAGTGCTCGATGATAATTTGGCAGATCGCCAGTCCGAGGCCTGTCCCTTGCGCAAACTCGTCCAGTTTGTTGAACCGTTCGAATACTTGGGCTTGCTTATCTGCGGGAATGCCTTTGCCCGTATCGGTCACGGAGATCTGGATCCAACGTTTATCTTGCGTATAATCGTATTTAATCAAGATGTATCCTTGCGTCGTGAATTTTGCGGCGTTGTTTATGAGGTTGGTAATCACTTGGGTTAATCGATGTAGGTCCGCTTGGATAATGGCCGGGAGGACCGGCAGTTGTATTTTAAGCGCTACGCCTTGGGGCATCAACAATTGATGGGTGCGGTAGATATGGGATAGTAATTCGTTTAAGTCACAATTCGTGAGGGTAAACGACATCTTACCGGACTCGATGCGGGATAGATCGAGAATGTCATTGATCAATTTCAATAAGAGGTCGCTGTTCTTACTGATAACTTGCATGAACTCATCCCTCTCGTTCGGGCTTATTTCCATATCGCTTGTTAGCAGTTCCGAAAATCCAACGATGGCGTTAAGCGGGGTACGTATCTCATGGCTCATATTGGCGAGGAACGCTGATTTCATTTGGTCCGCTTCCTCGGCCCTTATACGGGCTTTGATAAGATCTTCCTCTACTTCCTTACTTTGTTGGATATTTAAGCAGAGCCCGTTTACTCCGACATTATTGCGGGTGGAGTCTTGTCCATTCTTCGCTTGCGCATATCTGAATTCCCACCATATATGCCCTTTGCCGTTGAAATTATATCGGCGGCGGGTGATCTTACGGGAAGGGAATCCTGTATCAAGCAGGTGCTTATGTTGGATGAAATCTTCCCGGTCTTCAGGGTGGATAGACTCTTGGAATTGCGTGGAGGTGATCGGCTTTATCGGCATATCCAACGACTTATAGAAATCATGGTCGAACTCGAATACGCCGTTGCTGTATCGGAATGCGAAAATATCACCGCTCTCTAAAGCCAACGAGAGGAATTCTTTCTCTTTCCGTAAACTTTCTTGAGCCTGTTTCTTGTGAGAGGCTTCGCGACGGTATTGTACTCTTTGATAGAAAAGTGTCCATAGGATAAATAGGGTTAGAAGAATCCCGCATAGAATAATATATGTTTGATAACGAACCACAAAGGGCATATTCAAGAAGATGCTGTTTTGAGGCAGTTCTTTCCAATCGATACCCCATTTATTTAAAGTCGGGTAATCGAACAGATAGTTTTTGGCGCTTTCCGTTATTTGTGGGAAGCTATTGGCCGGTGTGCCCTTGAGTATGCTGGCAGCTCGTCGTAAGGCTTCTTGGGTTTGGCTCTCTACCGGGGTCATATATCCTCCGATGAAGTCTCCGTCATATCCTACAGATTCGTTGATCGCCGAGAAGCTGGGAAATGAGCAGAACCTACCTAAGGCTATTGAGGTATAATCTCTTTTGGTAGCAAGGTAGGCCTTGTTGTAAGTACTTGTACCTAACCCCCAGATCAAGTTGGAACTGGTGCGGGGTTGAATGGTTTGTATATAGAGGGAATCGAACGGTACTTTTGGGTACCGCACTAAAGAAGAGGATCTCTTTTTATCGGATGGGGATGAATACTGGGGATATTTAAGGTAATCGGGTCTAGCCTTGGAGCATAGCCCTTTTATTTGCTCATCCATATCTTTCAGGATCTTTTTGTCAAGAGCTGTACTATCAGAGACACGTACAATCACGCATTTTCCCATGATTCGCTCAATAAGTTCGACGTTTTTCCGATAGTCCGGCTTATCCCAAAATCCGGATACGTTAGGATACTTTTGAATTAAGGGTATGTTAGGGTAGTTGACTCCGGTAAAAACGATAGGTACGCTATCTAATAAAGGATGTTCGCAAGCCAATAAGGAATAGGTCGCTTGATCATCGTTTACGATTATGATATCAGGCTTCCATAAAGATAACGTATTGAGTTCCGTATATATTCTTTGTTTCTCTTCTGGCGATTGATAAGCTTCGCAATTAAGATAGAACGTGAAGATACTGGCATGAATGCCTTCCTTTTGGAATCCATTTTTAAAAGTCTCTTCTACATCTTTATAGGCTTGAAAGTCCGGCTCATAAGATTGTACTATCAAGATGCGTTTTTCCGTGGTTGAGCGTTCGCAAGAATTTGCGACCAATAAAAACAATGGAAGCAACAATAAAAAAAGATAACGATAAGAAGTGTTCGCCATGTGTATAGCTTCAATATAATAGGTGCAAATGTATAAAAAGTAATTGGATATCAAAGAGACAAATGTCTATTTTTCTTGGCTTCTGAGGCTGGTTTATAATTGAAAAACCAAGGAGATGCGACAACCCTTATTCTTTTCGGACTGGAGCAAGATACGCCCGTTTAATTGTTTTACGATAGCTTGGCAGATCGATAGTCCAAGACCTGTCCCTTGCACGAAATCATCCAGCTTCTTGAAACGCTCGAATATCGCTTCTTGATCCTCGGGAGAGATCCCGATGCCTGTATCCTGCACATAAAGTCGGACGTCTTGTGCATTGGTGGAATACTCGTAACCGATCTCTATAAAGCCTGCGGAAGTAAATTTTATAGCATTTTTCAGTATGTTCTCGAGCGCTTGGTAAAGTCGCTCCTTATCCGAATATAAGCAGATCGGCGTATCGGGGCATTTCTCCTTGAATTCGATACCTTCGGGGACATCGGAAAGATGTTGTTTATAAAGGGTTTTCACTAAATCCGTTAAATTGCAGGATTCTTTATGAAAGACGATACCTCCGGATTCAATCCTTGCCAAATCCAATATGTCATTGACTAACTTTAGTAATAACTCGTTATTGGTCGTGATGATATTAGCGTATTGCTCCTTCTCTTCCGCTGTCAGATCCAGTTCGGCGATTAGGCTTGAAAAGCCGATGATCGCATTTAGAGGGGTACGTATCTCATGACTCATGTTAGCCAAGAATACGGATTTCATCCGGTCGGACTCATTGGCTTTCTCCAAGGCTTCCGCTAATGATTCTTTTTCATGTAATAGGGCTTTTTGCGCTTGTCGTTTTGCCTTGGATTCTTGGGTATACATGATGATGAAGCTACCGAAGACAAAGCAGCACATCGTGCTGACTACGATTATCAAGCTCCGGAATAATCTTGGATATTGGGCCTTAAAAGGAAAGTTCAAAAGTATAGCATCCTTCGGAAGAAGCCTTTTATCAATATTCCAATATTTGACTTCATTGAAATCAAATACATAATTCTTCTTGCTCTTTGTTATCTGTGGGAATGATTCGCTAGGGGAGCCTTTTAATATTTCCGCGGCTCTATCGGTAGATTCTTCTATTTGGGTTTCCAAGGAGGTGATATAGCCACCTACAAGTTTATTCGTATATCCTAGATCCTCGTTGATCGCCGTAAAAGAGGGTTTACTGGAAAAACGGCTGGTGTTCAATACCCGGTAATCCCGTTTGGCCTGTAGATAGTAGATGTAAGGGACGTGTTTACTCATGTACCAAGAAACAGCTGATAGCTTGTCTCCTTGCACGGGCACGACGTTGACGGTCGTACTATCCGGTCGTTTTAAGCTTTGATTGACCCTGTCCAAAGTAGCGATCTCTACCGGTATATACATGATGCGATTGTTATCGACCCGAATGTCTGCTTGAGCACATTGCTCATGTAACGTAGCCTTAATGTGCCTATCTATATACGTACTATCGTGCAACATATAAATCGTAGACTTGCCCAACAGATGTTCTATCAAGCGGATGTTCGTTACGTAGTCGGGCTCGTCCCAGAATCCGGAAACATTCGAATATTGCGCTAATAGTGCCTTATTGGGGAAATTTACGCCGCCAAATACAATGGGGACTGTAGAGATTAGCGGATGATGGCATTGCATTAACGTGTAAGTCGCTTGATCCTCGTAGACCAAAATCAGATCGGGTTTCCAAGTAGAGATCGAATCTAGATACAGGTACATCCGTTTTTCTTCGGCGGGTGCCGCATATTGCTCGCAGTTCAAATAGAATGTTTGGATCGACGGATTAATCCCCTTTTTCTCGAGGGATTCCCGGATCAACCGATCGCAGTCTTTATAAGCTACATAATCGCTTTCATAGGAATGCACTACTAATATACGATATTTATTTCCCGACTGTTGACAAGAGGACTGTAGAATGGCTAGCAGAAAAAGTAGAACAAATATGTAATATTTCTGTATAGATCTCGCTAGCATAAGTCGAAAATTAGTACGTTGCCCTTAATCGTAATTTAAAATGAGTGTTTTTATGCGAGTGCAAACTTATTAATAATTATTGGATATCAATGGCTTTTTTATTGAATATATAGGGCTAAAATAAAAAACGGCTATCAGATCCCGAAGGACCCGATAGCCGTTTTTCTATCTTATGTGGAGTAAAGGAGCGATTAAAACCGCTTCTTTTTATTTTACTTCCTCAAAGTCAACGTCCGTAACGTTACCGTCTTTGCTGTTGTTGCTGCTACCTGCGTTACCGCCAGCTTGTTGACCACCGAAGTTAGGATCTGCTTGCGGACCGCCTTGAGCGCCGCCACCTTGAGCGTTGTACATTTCTTGGCTAGCTGCTTGGAATACGCTGTTCAATTCTGCCATAGCAGCATCGATACCTGCGATATCCTGAGCCTTATGAGCTTCTTTCAATTTGTTCAAGGCACCTTCGATCGGAGCTTTCTTGTCTGCCGGAAGCTTGTCGCCAAGATCTTTCAATTGTTTCTCGGTCTGGAAGATCATGCTATCCGCTTGATTCAATTTATCGATACGCTCTTTCTCTTTCTTATCGGCCTCTGCGTTTGCGGCAGCCTCTTCTTTCATACGCTTAACCTCATCATCGCTCAAACCGCTGGAAGCCTCGATACGGATACTTTGTACTTTACCGGTTCCTTTATCCTTGGCGGATACGTTCAAGATACCGTTGGCGTCGATATCGAATGTAACCTCGATCTGAGGGACACCACGTTGTGCGGCAGGTATTCCATCTAGGTGGAAACGGCCGATAGACTTGTTGTCTTTAGCCAAAGAACGCTCTCCTTGCAAGATGTGGATCTCAACAGAAGGCTGGTTGTCTACAGCAGTCGTAAATGTCTCGGACTTCTTGGTCGGGATGGTCGTGTTAGACTCGATCAATTTAGTCATTACACCACCCATTGTCTCAATACCTAAAGACAGCGGAGTAACATCCAACAACAATACGTCCTTAACCTCACCTGTCAATACACCACCTTGGATCGCTGCACCTACGGCTACTACTTCATCCGGGTTAACGCCCTTAGATGGAGCTTTACCGAAGAATTTCTCAACGACAGCCTGTACGGCCGGGATACGAGTAGAACCACCTACCAAGATCACTTCGTCGATATCAGAAGTTGATAAACCTGCGTCTTTCAAGGATTGACGGCACGGTTCGATACATGCTTGGATCAGACCGTCAGCCAATTGTTCGAATTTAGCACGAGTCAAAGTCTTAACCAAGTGCTTTGGAATACCGTTTACCGGCATGATATACGGCAAGTTGATCTCCGTGCTAGTCGTACTTGACAACTCGATCTTCGCTTTCTCGGCAGCTTCTTTTAAACGTTGTAAAGCCATCGGGTCTTTACGTAAGTCTACGCCTTCCTCTCGTTCGAATTCTTCAGCCAACCAGTCGATGATTACGTGGTCGAAGTCATCACCACCTAGGTGAGTATCACCGTTTGTTGATTTTACCTCGAATACGCCGTCACCTAACTCAAGGATGGAGATATCGAATGTACCACCACCTAAGTCGAATACGGCGATCTTCATGTCTTTGTTCGTCTTATCCAAACCATAAGCTAAAGAAGCGGCAGTCGGTTCGTTTACGATACGGCGTACGGTTAAACCTGCGATCTCACCAGCCTCTTTCGTAGCCTGACGTTGAGCGTCACTAAAGTAAGCAGGTACTGTGATAACGGCTTCCGTTACTTCCTGTCCCAAATAATCCTCAGCTGTCTTTTTCATTTTCTGCAGGATCATCGCTGAGATTTCCTGCGGAGTATACAAACGTCCTTCGATATCTACACGAGGAGTGTTGTTATCACCACGCACTACTTTATAAGGAACGCGATTGATTTCCTTTTGTACTTGGTCATAAGTTTCACCCATGAAACGTTTGATAGAGAATATAGTCTTTTCAGGATTGGTGATAGCCTGACGTTTTGCGGGATCACCTACCTTACGCTCGCCGCCTTCTACGAAAGCTACGATTGAAGGTGTTGTTCTTTTACCTTCGCTGTTCGCGATAACAACCGGTTCGTTACCTTCCAATACGGCAACACAAGAGTTGGTTGTTCCTAAGTCGATTCCAATAATCTTTCCCATGATTGTAAATATTTTAATTGTTATTATTCATCGTCCGTCATCCTCCTTGTTTAAAGGATTCACATAGTATTCAACAAATGCCGTGCCAAAGAAGTTTGGGTTTGAAAATAAATAATACGTGTCATGAATCGTGACATTTTGACGGTTTGGCAGAATACAGAAAGCCCCGGAACCGTTTTAATAGGCCCGGGGCTTCTCTTGTTATTTGTTGATTATTTCCTTTTCTTCTTTCATGTCAAGCTCATTCTTGTCGGCATCAAAGAATTTGTATTCAAGAAAGGCGAGACTTTGATTGGGAATAACTTTTAAACCATGTGTGTACTTCATTTTCCACTTCATGCTCAAGGGGAACAACCCCTTGTTCACATACGCTGCGACATACGGATGTACATGCAGGGTGAATTTCTTCACGTGATGTTTGTTTACTAAGCAATCTATTTTTTCTTCCAGGCTGTCGGTAAACAGGATGGAAGGCTTAACCGTTCCTGTTCCGAAACAGGATGGGCAGTCTTCTGACGTATCCACGTCCATTGCCGGACGTACCCGCTGACGGGTAATCTGCATCAAGCCAAACTTACTAAGAGGAAGGATATTGTGTTTAGCCCGGTCATTTGCCATTGCCTTTGTCATGTGTTCAAATAGCTTTTGCCGGTTGGCAGCCTCTGCCATATCGATAAAGTCTATGACGATGATACCTCCCATGTCTCGTAAGCGGAGCTGACGGGCGATCTCATCGGCGGCGGCTATATTTACGTCGATAGCTGTCTTCTCTTGGGCATCGCTGCCTTTGGAACGGTTCCCGCTGTTCACGTCGATAACGTGCATAGCTTCCGTGTGCTCGATAATCAAGTAAGCTCCACTCTTGTAAGTGACAGTTCGTCCGAATAGCGACTTGATTTGCTTGGTGACCGCAAAGTTGTCGAAGATAGGAAGCTCTCCCGTATATAACTGTACGATTTCTTCCCGTCCCGGTGCGATCAAGCTTACATAGTCGCGGACATTATTATAGACCTCCTTGTCATTTACATAAATATTTTGGAAAGAGGGGTTGAATATATCCCGAAGCAAAGCTACGGTACGTGCCGTTTCCTCATAAATAATAGCCGGAGCTTTGAGTTTAGGCACCTTCACGATATTATCTTCCCATCGTTTCATCAATGTCTTCAATTCATGATCAAGCTCTGCGACACGCTTGCCCTCCGAGGATGTCCGTACGATAACACTGAAATTCTTCGGTTTGATACTTTGGATTAACTGGCGCAAACGGGCTCGTTCCTCGCTTGATTTAATTTTGGTGGAGACAGATACTTTATCGGCGAACGGTATCAGCACGATATATCTTCCGGCAAAAGAAAGCTCGGAAGTCAATCGGGGACCTTTCGTCGAGATAGGCTCTTTAGCAATTTGAACCAACACCTCTTGTCCTACTTTCAGCACGTCGCTAATACTCCCGTTCTTTTCGATCTCCGGTAGAATCTGAGTTTTCGACAGTACCGGCGCCTTTTTGGGATCGCTCAGCAATTGCTTTAAATATTTCTGTTGGGTGTTGAAGTTAGGACCTAAGTCCAAATAGTGAAGAAACGCATCCTTTTTGTAACCGACATCAATGAACGCAGCGTTTAAGCCCGGCATCAGTTTCTTAACCTTACCTAGATAGATATCACCAACGGCGAACGAGACGTTGCGGGCCTCCTTTTGGAGCTCCACAAGGCTCTTGTCCTCCAAGACGGCGATAGATACCTCTTTGGGCTGTACATCAACTACTAATTCACTAATCACTTAAGATGTGTTTTTAAGATCAGACCTTATAAAATACGCAAAGAACAAACTTAAAAGGTCACTTATTAAGTTTGTTCTTTAGAGTTCGTTAGATAGACTTATTTCTTCTTATGTCTATTCTTCTTCAGTCTCTTTTTGCGCTTGTGCGTAGACATTTTATGTCTTTTTCTTTTCTTTCCGCTAGGCATCGCTTTAAAATTTTAAATTAAACGTATAATAATTAATTACTTAACTTCACCAATAAAAGTCTTAGCCGGCTTGAATGACGGAATGTTGTGTTCCGGGATGATGATCGTAGTATTTTTTGAAATATTACGAGCTGTCTTTTGAGCTCTCTTCTTAATAACGAAACTTCCGAAACCTCTCAAGTAAACGTTTTCGCCTTGGGCTAAAGAACTTTTTACGATATCCATGAAGGACTCAACGCTTGCTAGCACTGTCTGTTTGTCGATACCAGTGCTTTTTGAAATCTCGCTAACAATATCTGCTTTAGTCATGTCTATAAATTAATTAATTGATTTTGACCTATTAATTTTTTGGAATGCAAATATATAGCTTTTTATTTAAGTGGAAAAAGAATTGAGCTTCAATTTTTAAATAAAAAGATTCTTCTCGATTCGTAATATATATGTATGTTTGCGGTAATCAAATAGTTATGATGTTGAAAAGTGAGAAAGGGAGCAGTTATGTTACAGTATGAAAGTGAGTTAGAAATCAGCCGGATATTGGTTGAGTGGTATGAAACCTATAAAAGAGAGCTTCCTTGGAGGGAAACGAGAGACCCTTATATCATCTGGATATCGGAGATTATATTGCAACAAACCCGGGTTGTACAGGGATTGGAGTATTTTTTGCGTTTTACCGAACGTTTCCCGGATGTGGCATCTCTAGCGGTGGCGGAAGAGGATGAGGTGCTGAAATATTGGCAGGGCTTGGGGTATTATAGCCGGGCTCGTAACTTACATGCGGCGGCTAAATCTATCATGGAGCGGTTTAACGGGGGTTTCCCGGAGAATTATAAAGAGGTATTATCCTTGAAAGGTATCGGGGAGTATACGGCGGCGGCGATCGTCTCCTTTGCTTGGAACCAACCGTGTCCGGTCGTGGATGGAAATGTGTACCGGGTACTTTCCCGTTTGTTTGCCGTAGATACGCCGATCGACACCACGAAGGGTAAAAAGCAATTTGCGGAACTGGCCGGAATGATCTTGGACCCTAAGAACGCAGGGACGCATAATCAGGCGATCATGGAATTGGGTGCTTTGCAATGTGTTCCTCAAAACCCGGACTGCGGGGTGTGCCCGCTAAAAGATAAATGCGTGGCGTTCGCTTCCGGCAATGTGCAAGCTTATCCGGTGAAACAAAATAAGACGAAGACAAGGGATCGTTATTTCCACTATCTATACATTATATATAAAGAACAAACTTGGATGAACAGACGGACGGGGAAGGATATCTGGACTGGTTTGTATGAATTTCCATTGATCGAGACGGATCATGCGATGGATTTTTCCGGTTTGTGTGAGACGCAAGCCTTCCGTAACCTATTGGGAGATGCTGGAAAATTGAGTATCACCCAAGGGTTATCGAATGTAAAGCATACGCTCTCCCATCAAATTTTATACGCTTCTTTCTATCAAATAGAGATAGAGCAGGTTCCGGAATCCTTGGGGAATTACCTCTCTCTGCCTTGTCGGGATATTGAGAAGTATGCCGTTCCCCGGCTGATACATATTTATTTAGAGAAATTAAACGGAAACTTGTGAGAATGATTGAATTTGTGTTTCTTTGTATGGTTATTAAGAATTTGAATTATGTCATTGAATAAGGTTATATTGATCGGCAACGTAGGCAAAGATCCTGACGTTCGCTATTTTGACAGTGGTGCCGCTGTCGCTAATTTCCCGCTGGCAACCTCGGAACGTGGGTATACGTTGGCAAATGGAACGGTGGTTCCGGAACGTACGGAGTGGCATAATATCGTAGTTCGTCGGGATTTGGTTCCTTTCGTGGAAAAATGGGTACGTAAAGGTTCCGGTGTATATGTGGAAGGCAAGATTCGTACTCGTAATTATGATGACCAAAGCGGCGTGAAACGATATGTTACGGAGATCCATGCGGATCGTATCGAGTTTTACAGTACGGGTTCCCGTCCGGCCGATGGTGGAAATACGACTGCACAAGGCGGTAGTATGCAGCCCAATGTGGGGCAAGGACAATCGGCTCAACCGACCACGGTGCCAAATACCGCTTATCAACAGCCAGCCGCCTCACAGCCTAGCGCATTCTCAGAATCCAGTGATGCGGATGATCTCCCGTTCTGATATTGTTTAACTAATACTGTTTCCCTTGGACTCGGACTATTATTTATGGGGCTTATTTGAAAACGTAACGGTGCAGGTGCTGACAGCGGGTCCTGTAATCGCATTAAGCCTTGCCCTTTTACTGCTGTTTGTTTCCGGCTTCGTGTCGGCCTCTGAAGTGGCATTCTTTTCTCTAACCCCGGGCGACCTAAATGAGATCGGGGAAGAGAATCGCCCGGCAGATCCTGTTATCAAACGTCTCCTTGAACGTTCGGAGTATCTATTGGCATCTATATTGATCGCTAATAATTTCGTAAATGTGGCGGTCGTTATGTTGTGTACCTATGCGATTAACGCTTGGATTAATTTCTCGGCCGCTCCTCTTCTAGGCTTTGTGCTTGAGACGATTCTCTTGACTTTCTTGCTTTTACTTTTTGGGGAGATCATGCCTAAGATTTACGCACAGAAGAATTCTTTGCGTTTTGTTCGTTTTTCAGCCTCCGTATTAAGTGGTTTGGAACGCTTCTGCCGCCCATTCTCGAAAATCTTGGTTAATTCCACATCGGTCATCAATAAAGCGTTAGCGAAAAAGAAATATGATATCTCTGTAGATGAGCTTTCTAAAGCGTTAGAGCTAACCTCTACCGAGATCCCGGAGGAGAAGGAGATGCTGGCGGAGATTATCAAGTTTTATAATAAGACCGCTGATGAGATCATGACTCCTCGTCTGGATATGGAAGATATCGAGATCAAGATCAGTTTCCGTGAGGTGGTTGATTTTATTATCAAATCCGGCTATTCGCGTATTCCGGTATATTCCGAGACTGAGGATAATATAAAAGGTATCTTATATATCAAGGACTTATTGCCCTATATTGACAAGCCCGATACTTTCCGTTGGCAGAGCTTGATCCGCCCGGCCTATTTCGTGCCGGAAACCAAGAAGATCGATGATTTGCTGGAAGAGTTCCGTACCAATAAAATTCATATGGCGATCGTGGTCGATGAGTTTGGCGGTACCTCCGGTATCGTGACGATGGAAGATATCCTAGAGGAAATTGTCGGAGAGATCTCCGATGAATATGATGAGGATGAGCAACAATTCATCCGTTTAGCAGACGGTAGCTTGATCTTTGAGGCAAAGATATTATTGACGGATTTCTTCCGGGTTATCGATGCCGATCCCTCAGATTTTGGTAAATTGACGGAAGAAGTGGAAACTTTGGCCGGCCTTTTGTTGGAGATAAAAGGGGATTTTCCACGCCGTAGGGAGATTATAGATTTTAAGGAATATCGTTTCCAAGTGCTGGAAGTGGATAACAGGAGGATATTAAAGGTTAAATTTAACCGTATCCCTGAAGGTACAGGGAATGATGAGAATGGGAAAGATACGAAGTAAATGTTTATGAAATGGATAGCTGCTGTCATAGGAGGTTCTCTGTTTTTAGGGATATGCTGTATTTCGTGTGTGGAATATACGCCGAAGCCACGGGGCTATGTTCGTATCGAACCTTCGAAGGCACAATATAAACCGCTTGATCTCAGTTACCTGCCTTTTAATTTTGATGTCTCTCAGGCTGCGGTCATAGAGGTGCCAGATCAAAAGAAGGGTGTTACGGGCTTGAATATCTCGTATCCGGAGTTAGAGGCTAAGCTTTATTGCAGCTATTTGCCAATTACTCCCGCGTCCTTGGTGACGGTGGAGATGGAAAGCCGCTCTTTCGTCGCCCGCCAAATAAAGTCGGAGAATCGGATATCGGAGAAAGCGTATTCCAACCCTGCCGCAAACGTTTATGGCTCGCTGTTTCTTCTGGATGGAGAATCGGCTTCTCCCATACAATTCCTGTTGACAGATAGTGTATCGAATTTCTTCCGGGGAGCCTTGTATTTTGACTGTAAACCCAATGCGGATTCATTAGCTCCCGCTATCCAATATATCCGGGAAGATATCATAGAACTTATACAAACTTTTAGTTGGAAAGAATAATATGGCCTTGCTATATAAACAACTCTCGCCGCTGCATGGAGTCTGGAAAATGGAAGAAAGTTCTGATGAGCTTTTGGGGATGCTTGAGCATAAAGCGGACTATTCTTCTTTTTTGGAGCGGGTATCGGCAGAGAAGCGGAGGCAGGAACGTTTCGCCAGCCGGGTGCTTTTAAAAGAGCTTTTAGGAGAGGAGGTAAGGGTTGACTATCATTCTACGGGTGCCCCGTTCCTTGCGTGCGTACCTTTATATATAAGTATATCTCATACGAAAGATTATGTGGCGGTAATCTTGGATAAGCGTCCGACAGGGATCGATATCGAGTATCGTTCGGACCGGATCTTGAAAATACGAAGTCGCTTTATGAATCCGGAGGAAGAGGCGGGTATCGATCTGGAGCATGAGGTCGAGCATCTATTAATCCATTGGTGCGCCAAAGAAACCTTGTTCAAGATAATCGGGCAGGAAGGAGTGGACTTTCAAAAGCATCTTCACGTGAATCCTTTTCCTTATTTATCGAGTGGGACGTTTAAGGGACGAGAAACCCGGACCGAGGCATGCCGGGAATATGAGTTGGCATATCAAGTTACACCGGACTATGTATTGACTTGGTTGAAGTAAGTTAACTTCTACGCTTGTGAAGTAAACTTCATTGACTAACGAAGCTAACTTCATTGGCTCACGAAGCTAGCTTCATCAAATCATGTGGTTGGAAAGATATCGTTCGATCTATTTCTGCCAGATCTCCCAAGCGGCGAAAGCCTGTAATAGAAGCATTTCCAGACCATTTTTCACGACGGCACCTTTTTCTTTTCCTTTCTTCATGAAAAGGGTCTCATCCGGATTGTAAAGTAAATCATACAATAGATGATTCGGCGTAAGTAAATCGTACGGGATATCCGGACATGAGTCTATATTAGGGAACATGCCTAAGGGAGTCGTGTTTACGATCACCGTATATTGCTCCATGGTTTTCGGAGTAATCTCATCGTACGTGATACAAAATTCTTTCGGTTTGCGAGAAACCAGCGTGGCACCAACGCCTAGCTGTTTCAGTCCGTGGAAGACTGCCTTCGACGCCCCTCCCGTACCAAGGATCAACGCTTTCCGGTGCGTTTCTTTCAATAAAGGATCAATCGATTGCTTGAATCCGATAATATCCGAGTTATATCCTTTCAGTTTAAGTTTGCCGAAAAGACCTTTTGTGAACTTGATGACATTTACCGCTCCGATCTGACGGGCATCGTCATCCAAATCGTCTAAATATGGGATTACTTGTTCCTTATAAGGAATGGTCACGTTTAAACCGTTAAGTTCAGGGTTTTCTTTGATTACGTTCTTAATCTCCTTGATAGAGGGAATCTCGAAATTCAAGTACTCAGCGTCGATCTTCTCCGCCTCAAACTTCTGGTTGAAATACGTTTTAGAAAACGAATGTCCGAGGGGATATCCCAGTAAGCCATATTTCTGCATAACCTTTTTATTGTTTATTCTTTAGATCCTGTATATAATGAACAGATCCCGAAGGTAAAGGTCCGTACACGGGCCTGCTTGAAGCCTTGGCGGGTGAGTAAATCCGTCATGACCTTTCCCTGAGGAACTACCTTGATGGAAGCCGGCAAATAATTATACGCGACTTTTTCTTTAGAGAGTAGACGTCCGATAAAGGGGATGACGATCTTTGAATAGATCTGGTAGAGTTGTCTCATGGGAAAATGTTCCGGTGTGGAAAGTTCCAAGATCATGATATGCCCACCGGGTTTCAGCACCCGGTACATCTCTGAGATACCTTGCTCTATGTTCTCAAAATTACGAACCCCGAAAGCGGCGGTTACGGCATCGAACGAGTTTTCCTCGTAGGTCAAGGCCGTACAGTCCTGTTGCTCGAAGGATATATGCTCCGAATAACCGGCGGCAGCTACTTTTTTCCGTCCCACTTCCATCATGCCTAACGAGATGTCGGCACCGATGATATGGTCGGGGCGCAGCTTTTTGTACATGGAGATAGCCAAGTCTCCGGTACCGGTAGCGATATCCAGTATCGTTTTAGGAGAGAAAGGACGCAGGAAAGCGATCCCTTTCCTGCGCCATATCTTGTCGATACCAAATGAGAGAGTATGGTTGAGTTGGTCATACGTTTCGGCTATCGAGTCGAACATGCGTTTGACTTGCGTGCCCTTTTGTTCCTCTTTGTTATAAGGAAGTATTGTCTCTGAACCATACTGTGTCATGTGCGGTATCTTATTTATTCTGTAAATATTCGGTAACGTTTTTCTCGATGCGGTTCAGCAAGTTGTCAGTCTCGCCTTTTACGAAAGTCTCCCCTGTGATATGCTCGAACAATTCGATATATCGGTTGCTGATTCCTTCTACGATCTCCGGTGTCATCTCAGGAACTTTCTGTCCGGACTTACCTTGGAAGCCATTTTCCATCAACCATTCGCGAACGAACTCCTTGGAAAGTTGCTTCTGCGGTTCACCCTTGGCGAAACGATCCTCGTATCCTTCTGAGTAGAAATAACGGGAGGAATCCGGAGTATGGATCTCGTCGATCAAATAGATCTTGCCGTCACGATGGCCGAACTCATATTTCGTGTCAACCAAGATCAAGCCACGTTCCTTAGCGATCTCGGTACCGCGTTTAAACAAGGCCATCGTATATTTCTCAAGAACCTCGTAGTCCTCTTTAGAGACCAAACCTTTAGCGAGAATCTCCTCTTTAGAGATATCTTGATCATGCTCTCCGATCTCAGCCTTTGTGGTCGGGGTGATGATGGGTTCGGGGAAACGTTGGTTCTCACGCATACCCTCCGGTAGTTTCACGCCGCAGATCTCACGTACGCCGCTCTTATAAGCACGCCATGCGCTTCCGCACAGATAACCGCGTACGATCATCTCAACCGGGAAACCTTGGCATTGAACGCCAACCGTTACCATCGGGTCTGGAGTAGCCAGTTTCCAGTTCGGGCAAATATCAGTCGTAGCGTCAAGGAACTTGGCGGCGATCTGGTTTAACATTTGTCCCTTGTAAGGAATACCTTCCGGCAAGATAACATCGAAAGCGGAAATACGGTCTGTAGCGACCATTACCAATACCTCGTCATTGATGTTGTACACGTCGCGTACTTTCCCATGGTATACGCTCTTTTGTCGCGGGAAATTGAAGTCTGTCTTAACTAATGCCTTCTTCATGACTCTTACTTTTAGTTGTTGTCTATATTCGTTTTCTTCTCTTTTGCCTCTTTGATCTCTTTCTTCCGTTTATCATCGAACTTATCATAAGCCTCTACGATTCGTTGGACAAGTTTATGCCGGACAATATCTTTCTTGGTGAACTCGATCTTACCGATCCCGTTTACGCCCTTCAATATTTGCATGGCCTGTATCAATCCGGACGTGGTAGAAGGCGGAAGGTCTATCTGTGTGACATCTCCGGTGACGATCATCTTGGCGTTCATACCCAAGCGGGTCAAGAACATCTTGATTTGATGCGTCGTCGTGTTTTGCGCCTCGTCCAATATAATGACGGCGTCGTTCAAGGTACGACCGCGCATAAACGCTAGCGGGGCGATCTGTATCACGTTATTCTCCATATATTCCTTCAGCTTAGCCGCCGGAATCATATCCTGCAAGGCATCGTAAAGCGGTTGCAGATAGGGATCTAGCTTATCCTTCATCTCGCCCGGCAAGAAACCCAGTTTTTCTCCGGCTTCTACGGCGGGGCGGCTTAAGATGATCTTCCGTACTTCCTTATTCTTTAATGCTTTTACGGCTAGGGCGATAGCGACGAATGTTTTGCCCGAACCGGCGGGTCCCGTGGCGAAAACCAGATCGTTGTTCTCGAAAGCCTTTACCAATAACTGTTGATTCTCGGTACGTGCGGTAATCGGCTTGCCATTCATGCCGTGGATGATCAGGTTCTCCTGCTTCACGACCGTGGGGCCTTTCCCTTTTATAATATCCAGAATCACGTCTTCGGAGAGCGAGTTAAACTCCTCACAGTATTTTTCCACCTCACGGATTTTCTTGAGAAAAAGCTCGGACTCATCCTCATCTCCAATCACTTTCATCACATTTCCACGGGCAACGATACGCAATTTCGGAAACAATGTCTTGATCAATTGCATATTAGAGTTATTCACACCGTAGAAAATTACCGGGTCTACGCTTTCAAGAATATAAATTCTTTCAATCATCCGCTATTCCTTTTATTAAATTACGCTTCAAAAAGATGTGCTATTTTTTATTATTCGAATCAAGTTACAAAATTAGTAATATTCTTTATCCATTGATGCAAAGGGAGAAGTTTTATTTCACGGGAACACATCTTTCAGCCGTCCGTCTATCATTTAGAGAAAAACTAATTGGAGTTAAGGGGTAATTTCGGATTTTTCCGTATGTTTGTTAGGTAAAACGAAGGTAATGAAGATGAAGACAGTGTTTAATGTGATGTTGTTGCTGGTCGTGATCGTGTCGGCGACGGCTTTTTCTTCTTGTAAGGAGAAAAGAGGTGAATTGAAGAAGATTTGGTACAATGGAAGCTATAATCGCGATTTTAATGATTTGAATGACGTTCATTTGTCCGTTGCGAAGAAGATCGGCATAGAGCCTGTCTCTTCGAGGGAAGGAGCGGAGCACGCCTCCCGGGATATGGTGGAGATCAAGACGAATGACTATTACGAGGTAGAGGAGTTGACGCACTCTATTCCGTATTTGGTGCCGGAAGCCGCTAATCTGCTGGAGGATATCGGGAAAAACTTCCAAGACTCATTGAAAAACTTGAATGCTTCCATCTATAAAATAAAGGTAACCAGTGTAACCCGTACGGTTGCCGATGTCAAGAAATTGAGAAAAAGGAATACGAACTCTTCTCTCAACTCTGCCCACCAATACGGAACTACGTTCGATGTATCATGGGTACGCTATACTAAGATAGATGAGAAAGATACCTTAAATATTGATAAGGACCGCTTGAAAATGGTGCTTGCCTCCGTGCTTCGTGATTTGCGCAGGGCGGATCGTTGCTATATCAAGCACGAACGCAAGCAAGGGTGTTTCCACATTACGGCTCGTGAGTTGTGATTTGTTCCAGCGCTTTTGTATAAACCGATTTGTCGTATCCGGAAAAACAGCACATCGTGACTTGCTGGATTTCCGGATTCTCTTTTAGGAAGGTATCGATCGTGCGGATCGCTATCCGTGCCGCCTCCTCGATAGGATAGCCATATACGCCGGTGCTTATTGATGGGAAAGCGATTGTTCTCAGTCTGTTCTCTTTCGCCAATCGCAAGGAGTTTCGATAACAATTTTCCAGTAGCTCCGGCTCTCCGTGTTGTCCGTTCCGGTAGATAGGACCGACGGTGTGTATGACATGACGGGCTTTCAATCGATAACCTTTCGTTATCTTCGCCTCTCCGGTCGGGCATCCTTGTAAAGTCCGGCATTCGTCAAGGAGTTCCGGACCGGCGGCCCAATGGATGGCACCGTCTACGCCGCCACCTCCCAATAAGCTATTGTTCGCGGCATTTACGATGGCGTCTACATCCAATGTCGTAATATCTGCTTGTATAGCAATTATTCGTTCGTTCATATCTTTAGTTATTTGTATGTTGGTCCTGTTCATATATATTCTAAATGTGCGCAATATAGCGAAAAAGTTGCTTTGTTTCAAACTTAAGATAGTTGTTTTGAAAGCATGTACGTGTTTTCTAGGAGGGTTAGTGGGGGATTTTGGCTGTATTTTGCAGAGTCAAATTTTTATTGGAATATTTTATAATTTTATTTGGTTTATAAAATAAACTTGTCTATATTTGCGATGTGCAAAGAGTGATGCGCAGCTCCTTTGCATTTTTTTATCCATGGATGGTTTATAAAATAAACTTGTTTGTAGTAACAGTGATAATAATTAAGAGGAGGATACTAAAATGAGACGAGTTTTATTCATATTATCTTTATTCATGTTGGTATGTGGTTGCATAGAGGCACGTACTATTATTGTAGAGATTGGAAATATACGTGGTAACCATGGGAATATCCTAGTTATGGCTCAGTCAGGAAAAGATACCAAGCCTGTTTATGGCATGGCGAAGTCTGAGAAAGGAAAGGCTACGATCCGACTGGAAAACGTGGATTGGGAAAAGTTTGATCTGTCCGTATTCCATGACGAGAACGAGAATTGGCAAATGGATATGCTGGAAGGAAAAGGGCCTGCGGAAGGATATGCGTTGAAAAGTTGCGAGGTGAAGGATGAGGAAGCGACTTTCAAATTAAAACTGTATTATCCGGTAAATCAATAGAGCCATGGTACGGTTTTTACTGCTATCGCTTTGGATTTTGGCGATAGGCGGGGGTAGTGCTCAAAAGATCTCGGGACAAACGGTTTATAAAGCCCATGTTTCCGATGCGGAGGGAAATGCCGTGGAATATGCGACCGCTGTGCTTTTATCGGGAGAAAAACAGGTAGGGGGTGCCGTGGCCAATAGTGATGGCGATTTTAGCATGGAGGCGGAGGCTGGGAAGTATAGGCTTGTTGTTCAATGTCTCGGATACGAGCCTTTACGGAAAGAGCTGATCTTACCGATAAAACGGCGGGATTCCTTGATTCTAGATCTATCGAACCATGTTCTGAGGGAAGTCGTTGTTCGAGCGAAGAATATTGAGCGGAAGGCAGACCGCTTTATCATGTCGGTCATGCCATCTGCCGGAAAGGATGGTACGGAATTATTATCGCAGGCACCGGGTGTGTGGCTCTCGGATGGAACGATCTCGATTAATGGGGCGCAAGGGGCGAAGGTGTTTGTGGATGACCGTGAGATTCGTTTAACGGGAGAGGAGCTACTGGCTTATTTGCGGTCTTTGAAATCGGAGGATATAAAAAGGATTGAGGTAATACCGATCGCGGGAGTTGAGTATGAGGCCTCAACTAAGGGTGGAGTGATCAAGATCTCATTGCGGCGACGTCCGGATAACGGTATGCAAGGATATGTATCTTTAGGTACGTCATTGTCTCCATCTTTACAAGGGTATATTCCATCGGCGTCCGTAAATGCACGTGTCGGGAAATGGAGCTTGAATGGAGCGGTATCGGGTACTTTTACTCCCCGGGATAAAGGAGAGATGAACTCCAACAGGGAATACGGAACGGTGGGGAATAAGTTTGTGTCTCAATCTTTGTATGATACGGATTCCAAATATGGGAATGGACGTGTCGGGGCTATTTTCGAGATCGATTCGCTGAATAGTGTCGGAGCTGAGATCGAATATATCAATCAAGCTTCGGACGGAACATCTTGGAGTCAAACGGATTTAGTAAAGAACTCTTATCCTATGAAGAGTACGGGGAATTATCGACAGAAGGATGATTATAACACGTTTTCCGCTACGGTCAATTACTTACGTAAAATGGATGAACGAGGCTCGATATTTAAGGTCATAGCCGATTTCGTAAATAAGCGATCAACCGGGGATAATCTCCATACGATCCGTTATGAACAATCTAATTGGAGCCGTGATACGGTTTACCGGAGTCATGCGGCGGCGGATTATGATATGGCGACAACCGATATTTCTTTCCAAAAGAATTTGCGTGAAAAAATGTCTTTGAAAATCGGGGCTAAATATACCTATACGTTGATGGATGATCATTCCTTGTACGAGGGTTTAAACTCTAGTGGGAGTTGGATTCCTAATGAGGAATATGGATATACCTTGAGATATAATGAAAACATTGTAGGAGCTTACGCCTCTTTCTCTGCGGAGATCAAGAACTGGTCGTTCGTTGCGGGGGTACGTGCGGAATATTCCAAGACGTCGGATAGAAGTGAGGATTTTAGTCGGGATTATCTGGATCTTTTTCCGAACTTGAACGTGACCTATGCGTTCGATCCCATCAAGAGGTGGATGCTGGTAGGGCAATATGCTCGTAATATCGAACGTCCTCCGTTCTATACCTTGAATCCGAATCGTATACAGAGTTCGGACTATAGCTACCAGATCGGGAATCCTTATCTGCGTCCTACTTATATCAATCGTTTCAGTGTAACGTTGGTTTATAATTATCGTTATACGGTGACTGTAGGAGGAAACTTGCACCACGACTTGATCCGGGAGTTCTGTAAACAAGATGTGGTGAATCCCGATGTATCCTATATCACGTATGAAAATCACGATCGGGAAAACCATTGGTTTGTAGCGGTCAGCTTGCCGTATCAACCCTTTACTTGGTGTAACTTGACAGGGAATTTCATAGGCGTACGGCAGGATATCCGGATGACGGAATTGTCTTCTTTTTCGTCTCATTATTTAGGGTTTGCCAATGCGATCGCTACCTTTACGTTGCCGGCAGGTTTTACGGTGGAGGCCCGGTATAGTGGAACGAGCCGGCTATATTCCGGTAATAGCGAGGTCGCCCCCCGGCATACGGTTGGAGTAATGGCGAGAAAGAAACTATTGAATGATAAGCTATTGTTGGCAGTTTCAGTCGATAATATCTTTAACCAAGCCAATGAGTACGCCAGTACGTTGGATGTTTATCGAACATCATCCCGTTATGAAAACGGATTTACAGGAAGGGTCTTTAAGGTTGCGTTGACATGGAATTTCAATAGCGGAAAGAAAGTAAGGAAGAGTAAGATTGAGATCGGTTCCGAACGGAGTCGCCTGAATGAAAAATAATAACCGAAAGGTTGCTCAGAAATACCAATGGCCTTATCTTTGGATACGTATTTACATTTTTACATTGAATGAAGAACAAGATAAAATAAATACAGTTATGGAAGATAGAAAATTATCAGAAAAAGAAAGTCTGGATATTATCACTCAGATGATCAACTCCAGCAAGCGAAATATGAAAGTAGGGAGTGGCAATGTGTTGCTTTATTGGGGGTATTTTACCGTGCTCTTATCGGTCGTGATATCCTCTTTGATAGTGTATACGCAAAATTATATTTGGTCTTGGGGATGGATGCTCATGTTTGCTGTCGGACCGGTTATTTCATATAAGCAAAGAGGTTGCGAGCCGGCCGTGGTGACTTATACGGATAAGACGATCTCCAGTGTATGGCAAGTGTTTGGCTGTATGTTTGGACTTACGTTCGTCTTGATTGCGGCGTTTTGCGTGCTTTATGAACAATCCGTCAATTTTATATTAATGCTTCCTTTATCGTTATTATATTGTGGGTTGGGGGTGTCGATAAATGGCATTATCTTGCGGGAGAAATGGATGATTTACTCTCCGGTAGTTGCTTTCGTCTTAGTTATCTACATGCTGATGAGTTTGATAAATCATGGTCCTGTCACGGTCTTGTGGTATTTGTATTTTGGCCTTTCATTTGTGGTAATGATGATTATTCCCGGGCATATTCTTAATAATAAAGCTAAAAAACAATGTTTAAAGAACTAGATCCTTTATTGCACTCACAACTCCGGTTGGCGATCATGTCTATCTTGCTATCGGTGGAGGAGGCGGAGTTTGTCTATATCAAGGAGAAGACGAACGCTACGGCGGGAAATCTCAGCGTCCAATTGGACAAACTTAATGAAGCTGGTTATATCGAGATCGAGAAGGGGTTTGCCGGGAAGAAGCCCCGAACGGTTTGCCGGATCACAGACAAAGGACGCTTGGCGATGGAGGAGTATGTGAATACATTAAGACAATATATTAATATTTAGCTTGTGCCATTTTTAGGGCACGCTTATGCCACCGTGATGGCACAGCTATGCCATAAGGATGGCACAAGTGTGCCACTGGGATGGCACGGCTGTGCCACGCCTATGGAAAGTAGTGGCACAGTAATGGTTTGTCAATCAGTTGTATGCTTTGGGGCGAATTGTTTATCCTTCCACTATCTTATATCCCGAAACGGTGAGTAATTGCCGGATCTCATTAATTTGCTGTTGATTTCTTGTTTCCATCTCCAACCGCAGATAACAGCCATTGATATCAGCCGTATGGCTGACACGCTCGTGGTATACGGATACTACGTTGGCACCGGTAGAGGCGATGATTTCGGATACATGCTGTAATTGTCCGGGTTTGTCTACCAATTCGATCGTCATGGAACAAGAGCGGCCGGATTTCTGCAAACCGCGTCCGATTACCCGGGAGAGGATATTCACGTCGATATTTCCGCCAGAAATCAAACAGATTACTTTTTTCCCTTTGATGGGTACTTTATTAAACATGGCGGCGGCCACGGCTACGGCACCCGCCCCTTCGGCGATTAATTTATGTTGCTCGATCAACGCGAGGATAGCGGTGGAAATCTCATCGTCTGTCACGGATACGATCTCGTCCACATATTGCTGGCAAAGATCGAAAGTATGTATTCCCGGTTCTTTTACGGCGATACCGTCGGCTATGGTACGTACACCTTCGAGGCGTTCGATTTTCCCATGCTCGATAGAGTTTAACATGCTGGGCGCTCCTTTGGCTTGCACTCCGTAAACTCTGATATCCGGGTTCAAGTTCTTGATGGCATAGGCGACTCCGGAGATCAGCCCACCCCCTCCGATCGGAATGATTACAGCCTCTACTTCCGGGAGTTGTTCCAATAACTCCAGACCGATGGTCCCTTGTCCGGCGATCACATCCTCATCATCAAACGGATGGATAAATGTGTATCCTTTCTCATCCTTCAATTGTAAAGCCTTGTTATAGGCGTCATCGTAAACACCTTCGACAAGGCATACATCTGCCCCATAAGATTTAGTAGCCTCGACTTTAGAGATAGGAGCGTTATCGGGCAAGCAGATTAAGGACTTGATACCATGAGCGGTAGCCGCTAATGCCACACCTTGGGCATGGTTTCCCGCCGAGCAAGCCACTACGCCATGCGATTTCTCTTCTTCCGTAAGCTGGGCGATCTTGAAACAAGCGCCACGCACTTTAAACGATCCGGTTACTTGTAAGTTCTCTGGTTTTAGAAAAATATGGGATTCCGGATTGATATTGGGAGCGCTGATTAAATCAGTGCGTCTGATGACTGTCTTCAAGGCATATGATGCCTGATAAATTTTATCGAGTGTGAGCATTCTGTCTGTATGTTAAAACGATGTCGCGAAAGTATAAAAAATACCGCAACCTATTCATACTTATCTTTGTTATATTATAAATCAAAATATAGAGAAGTATGGTAGTGATCGATTTAACGAAAGATGGTTTTATCGCCAATGTCGGTGATTTTGAGGCAAATCCCAAAGATTGGAAATATATAGGAAGTCGTCCTTGCCTCATAGATTTTCACGCTCCTTGGTGCGGTTATTGCAAACGCTTAAGCCCGATATTGGATGAGTTTGCCAAAGAATTTGATGGGAAGATTTATATTTATAAGGTGGATGTGGATCAAGAGGAGGCACTCGAGACAGCCTTTAATATCCGAACGATTCCCACTTTGATGTTTTGCCCGCTAGACGGCCCCCGTGAGATGATGATCGGCACGATGGGAAAACTGGAGTTAAAGCAGTTGATTCAGGAAAAATTGTTGAAGTAATATAATATGGATATATGGTGTGGGGTGTAGAGACGTAGCGTGTATGCTGCGTCTCTATTTTTTGCTTTCTCATTATATGAATTGAATGAATAGTAACCCCAATCCTACAGAAACTCCGGTCGCTATCAATCCCGGCATCATGAAAGAATGGTTCAAGATGTATTTACCGATGCGGGTCGTGCCCGTGCGATCGAAGTTGATGGCGGCTACGACTGTCGGGTAGTTTGGGATGAAGAAATAACCGTTTACGGCGGGGAATAAAGCGATCAACATATAGGGTGAGATTCCCAATGCGATCCCTAGCGGCAATAACGCACGAATGGTAGCCGCTTGGCTAAATAATAAAATGGACATTACGAAAAGGGCCAACCCGAATAACCAAGGCATCTGTGTAACTATATGCTCGATAGATCCCTTTAATTCAGTCATATTGCCGGCGATAAATGTATCTCCCATCCAAGCGATACCGAAGATCGCTACCACCGCTTGCATACCTGCGGAAAAAACGGAACCCTGTGCGGCCTTGATACCATCTGTTTTTGTAAATAATAAGATGAAAGCGGAGGCTGTCAACATTAATACCTCAATAATATGTGACATCTGCATCGAGACCTTTTCCGTGCCGACGGTAAAGACCGGACGTAGGGACTCCATAGAACCAAAAATAACGATCGCTATCGTAGCGAGAACAAATATAGAGACCGATAAGGCCGCTTTCATTTGGTTTTCAACGCCTTTCGCCTCATAATGTTCCGTGCTAAACTCATGGTTCGCCACCCGCTTTAAGTATTCCGGATCTTGATCTAGCTCTTTACCGACCTTTAAAGAGTAGATCGCTCCCACTAACACACCTAATAAGGTACAAGGAACAGAGATCATCAAGATATTCATCAAGGAGATATTGTATCCGGACAACATACTTAATAAAGCTACCGTAGCCGCCGATATCGGACTAGCGGTAATAGCTTGCTGAGAAGCGATCACGGCGATCGCCATCGGACGTTCGGGACGGATCTTCGTTTCCGTAGCGACCTCGGCGATTACCGGAAGGACCGAATAAGCCACATGCCCCGTTCCGGCTATGAAGGTAAACAAATAGGTGACGAGCGGGCTTAATATCGTGATTCGTTGAGGATTCTTGCGAAGCAATTTTTCCGCCCACTTAACCATAAGATCAAGTCCGCCAGCGGCTTGCATACAACTAGCCGCCGCTATTACGGCAACGATCATAAGCATGACATCGATAGGAGGGGAAGTGGGCTGGAGCCCGAATCCAAAGGTGAGTATACCGAGTCCGAGACCTCCTAACACGCCTAATCCGATACCACCGATACGGGCACCTATAATAATGGCTATTAAAACGAAAGCTAATTGTAACAACATGCTGTGCAATTCTTTTGATTTAGTTTGTATTGGAGACAAAAATACTTATTTTTGCTCCGCTATGAATAACAAAAACACAAAAAACGAATGAAAAGAACAAGTTTCGCTATTTTGATCGGTTTGTTTTGCCTTTTCCCTGCGCTTTTTTCTCAAGTACGCAGTGAGTTCCTGTTGGAAAAGAATTGGAAGTTCACCCGGGAAGACAGCCCGGAGTTTATCAATCCTACTTTTAACGATAGCAAATGGCAATCTGTGACCGTTCCGCATGATTGGGCGATTTACGGCCCTTTCAGCTCTCAGAATGATAAGCAAGAGGTCGCTATCGCCCAAGACGGACAAACGGAGGCCATGGAACATGCCGGCCGAACCGGAGGTTTGCCTTTCGTGGGAGTCGGCTGGTACCGGACCGAGTTTGAGGTTCCTCAATTTACGGATGGGAAGCGTGCCACGATCCTGTTCGACGGTGCGATGAGCCATGCTAAGGTCTACGTGAACGGACAAGAGGTTGGATATTGGCCGTATGGCTATAATTCTTTCTATTTCGATATCACGAAACAACTCATGCCGGGGAAAAAGAACACCTTGGCGGTTCGCCTCGAGAACTTGCCGGAATCCTCCCGTTGGTATCCGGGAGCGGGATTATATAGGAATGTACATGTAATCGTGACGGAAAACGCCTATATCCCGGTCTGGGGAACTTATATTACGACCCCGACCGCCACGAAGGAATTTGCGAAAGTCAATGTACAGACGAAAATCGTACTGCCGGAAGGTGCCGATGCCAGCAAGTATAGCGTGAAAACCAGTGTATGGAATCCGAACGGGCAGAAGTTGACGGAGCAGACTACGCCTCTCTCACAGATTAAGTACAATGATAATAGCCTCTCCCAAGAGTTTATCATCCAGACCCCGACTTTATGGTCGCCGGATATGCCCGTCCTGTATTCCGCGGAGACTCGTCTCTATGAGGGCGATCAACTGAAAGATATATATACGACCCCGTTCGGTATCCGTTCAATCGAGATCATTCCGAATAAAGGCTTTTTCTTGAATGGTGAGAAGACGGTATTCAAAGGCGTTTGTAATCACCATGACTTAGGCCCGTTAGGGGCTGCCGTCAATGATGCCGCTATCCGTCGTCAGATCCGGATCTTGAAGGACATGGGATGCAACGCTATCCGTACTTCCCATAATATGCCGGCTCCCGAGTTGGTAAGGGCTTGCGATGAGATGGGTATGATGTTGATGGCAGAGAGCTTCGACGAGTGGAACAAGGCGAAATGCGCGAACGGCTATAATTTGATTTTCGACGAATGGGTGGAGAAAGACCTCGTGAATCTGGTACATCATTACCGGAATAACCCGAGCGTCGTGATGTGGTGCGTCGGTAACGAGGTGCCTAACCAATGGGATGAGAGCGGTTGTAAGATCTCCAAGTTCTTGCAGGATATCTGCCATCGGGAAGACCCGACTCGTCCGGTGACGCAAGGTATGGATGCCCCGGATGCCGTCGTGAATAATAATATGGCGGCGGTGATGGATGTGGCGGGATTCAATTATCGTCCGTTCCGTTATCAAGTGAATTATAAGAAACTGCCTCAGCAAATAATCTTGGGAAGCGAGACGGCCTCCACGGTTAGCTCACGAGGGGTTTATAAATTCCCGGTAGAGCGTAAGGCGATGGCTGTCTATGAGGATCACCAAAGTTCCTCGTACGACGTGGAGCATTGCAACTGGTCTAATCTGCCGGAGGACGATTTTATCCAGCATGAGGACCTTCCGTATTGTATCGGGGAATTCGTATGGACAGGATTTGATTATTTGGGCGAGCCTACTCCTTATTATACGAATTGGCCAAGCCATAGCTCCTTGTTCGGTATTATCGATTTGGCGGGTATCCCCAAGGATCGTTACTATCTATACCGTAGTCATTGGAACAAAAGCGCCAAGACCTTGCATATCCTGCCGCATTGGACATGGCCGGGACGTGAGGGCGAGGTGACACCCGTATTCGTTTATACCAATTATCCTTCCGCCGAATTGTTTATCAACGGAAAGAGCCAAGGGAAACGTACGAAAGACCTAAGCATCGGTATCGATAGTAGTTATACCGAAGCGGCTCAAAAGAGTTTCGAGCGCCAGAAACGATATCGTTTGATGTGGATGGATACCAAATACGAGCCGGGAACTTTGAAAGTGGTCGCTTATGATAAGGAGGGTAACGCTGTGGCCGAGGAGGAGGTTCATACCGCAGGGAAGCCGCATCATATTGAGTTATCCGCCGATCGTAACCAATTGACGGCTGACGGAAAAGACCTTTCTTTCATCAATGTTAGAGTCGTAGACAAGAACGGTAACCTTTGTCCGGATGATACCCGCCAGATCCAGTTTAAGGTACGTGGTGCCGGAGCCTACCGTGCGGCGGCAAATGGAAATAGCGCCAGTCTGGAACTCTTCCATCTTCCGGAAATGAAACTGTTTAGCGGGCAACTTACCGCTATCGTGCAGACGGCCGAGGAACCGGGGACGATCTATTTCGAGGCTTCCGCACCGGGAGTAAAAGGGGCGACCTTGGAATTGATCAGTAAATAAGCTTGATTATCATATAACGTAAACCGCGCGATTCAAGTCCGGAGACGGCTGTGAATCGCGCGGCTTTTTTATACGATATTCCCGAATACATCAAAGGTAATCGTCTCGTCCTGCCCGTTATGTGAAACCTTGAATAGGTAGAAGGTGCCATTGGCATTCAATAACGTATATATGGACTGTACCTTGTCGCTAGCGTAAGCGGAGGATTCGAAGCCTTGCATCACGATCTGCGGAACCTCTTGCTCGGACATGGCCCATGTGGTACTTTGCCACCTGTAATCCTTATTCAATTGCGCCACTTTATAAATCTGGTTATCGATCATATCCAGCTCGTAACCTAGGCTGTTCTGTTGGATATCCAGCAACTCGGCGTTGGCGAAAGTGATCTCCATCAGGTTGCTGACCTCTTTCGGGATAACGATCGGCGCGTCATTATTGATCTCATCGTCCACGGCTTTGATCAGGTTTCCATACTGTGAATAATACAGGTCTACTTCGCTATTGGACTGCTCCGCCTCGATCTTGTAAACGATTCCCATATTTAGGCGATTGATGGCGTACGTGTCATCCACGGTCCAATTTGAGTAAAAGCCTTGTTTGAAGGCGGTGGATACCGCTGCCGGTAATTGGGCGAAAGAGATGTCTATCTTCTCCATCATCCATATGCCTTGATCCGTGAACCAAGCTGTTGTCTCGGAGCCGCCGTTGTTGAAATCTACCACATAATAGTTACCTTCGATCTCAAAAACAGGGTTTTTGGCATCGGGATATTTCTCTTGGAAAGCGTTCTCTACCGGTGGAAGAGGGATAATGCCTTGATGATCATCATCATTTTTGCTACAGCCAGAGAAAAAGAGAGTCAGACCGGCTATACAGGTGAATAGAATTAGTCTTGTGTTCATACATTTTGCGTTTATAAGTTTTGGGCATAGAACAACAGGTCTATCGGAAAAGTTTTGAGCGAAATCGATTTAAGTATATTGAATCAAGAACAAGGATCTTGTTTCGACGAGATCCTTGTTCTTGTATAATTGCTACGGATTTACGTTCAAATAATAGGTTGCTGTGCCTATTAAAGAACTTCCATTATACATTGCGCAGGTGATGCGAAGAGATCCACCGTAATGTTGGGAGTTTAGATAGACACTAACATCTAATCGATTACCGGAAGGATAAGTGTACCATCTATCGCATTCTCCATAGAATTCAGCGTTCCAGCTATACGAGGTCGGAGTTCCTGTCTTTGTGTAAGCATATAAAGTCGTCGTGGCATTACCCCCTGGCGCATTGATAGAGGAACTGCCGCTACTATAATCCTCTTGACTCTTCCCTATATAAACAGTCGGCATATCATTTTTTTTCATATATTTTAAGCTTGATGCATCAAAGGGACAATGAGCTTTGGGATGCCTCATAAGAGCGTATTCCCCCCATTTGGAGATGAATATATTGGGCGTAGATGTCGTTACGGCAGAGTGATTATCACTAAGATAGGATACTTTGGTTGCGGCACCTGTTGTTGATATATAACTACCATCTAACCAATATACGTTTGTGGGATTAATAGTCCATCCCATCCAAACTGCTGATCCGCCTTCAGTCATATACCAAGCATAGGCATGACAATTGTAAGTGGTTGTTGAACTACTTATTAGAGTTGCTTGTGAATAGGTTGTTGTACAATATTGGTCATGGCTCGCTTTTTGTGAGGCTGATAATTCCTCACTTCTGTAGTAAGTGTCATTAACGAGTGTCCCGTTAGGAGTGTAAACAGTAGCGGCTGCTCCTTGAGCTTTTGTCTCAACATTGAGATTCGGCTCCCAAATCATGTTTAAATTCTCCATAGTGATCCATTCATTGGGGAATTTTTCGATTCGTTCTCCGGAAAGCAAGAATAGTAATTGCCCGCAAGAAGCACAAGAATTCACCCCATCCAAAACGAGAATGTGTTCTTTTCCATCTCCTTGAATAGTAAAGACCCAAGGGTATGGATAGTCTGTTCCCTTGACATGGGAGTGAGCGACAGAATCTACTACATTCACCAACCATTTAGGATATGTTATCTTTCCGTCTTTAATGACAATTTCTGAACTGGATGTCAAGATTTCTTTATCACCTCCTTGCATATTATCCATTTCATTGTCACATGCGTTCAGCGTGAATGCCAGCATGATTATTAAATAGTATAATACTTTTTTCATGATCTCAATTTATTAAAGGTTACAATGTATTGTTTTAATAACTCTTCGATTACATTACTGCCCGTTAGCTTTTCATCGATGGTGAATTGTTTAAATTTGGGCGTAATGGTCTTGTTGTCTATCCGTTCTAGACTTCGACCTAGGAGATAGACTACGGTTTTTAGACCATATTGTCCATAAATATCCGGGTTGTTTTGTTTGTAAAGGAGTCTCTTTACGGCTTCGGAGGAGATCTCTTGCTGTAAAAGATTATTTGTATTAGATAATATCGTCTCATTAGACAGAAGAGCCTCGATTACCATTTGCCGACTAATTTCATTACCTATTTCTATGGAAGTCAACACTCCTGCTTTCAGTAATTCTTGTTTTTTCATCTTCTCAAATAGCAAAGAAGCATTGTCTTTCCTTTTGAATAACTCTTGTAACCCGTTAAAACGTGCGGAAACCTTGCTAATGCCTTCCTGTATTCCATTGTAAGCGAATATGTCGCCTAATAATGGGTAAGCAAGGCAAAGTTCTATAAGCTCTTCTGTTGATACCGTTTTTAATATCTCTGCCGGAATTTGGCAGGCTTTCAGCATATCCTCATGTGTGGATAATGCTTGCCAAGCCTCCGTTCCTGGTTTTATGGGGTAATTCCAACTTTTTATTGATTGTGCGTTCATATCTATCGATATAAACACGAGGAGGAAAATGCTCCAAACGAAAGTTACTGTTTTTTTCATCTCTCTTTAGAATTTAGGGTAAATAATATAAGATTGGTATTCCTTGATTATGGATTTTCCCAAAAATAGTCCTTTTTGTAAAGATAATCAAGTATTTATATGTTAATTATGATTGAATATCTGTAGATTCTCATTGCTGATGTCTTTGTTTTCGTACAAAAGCGGACACAGTGTTCGATATCGGACATCTCTTTTGTTTTATTTCTTCAATAAATCAATTACTTACGTTTTTGGCACGGGGTTTGCTCTTTGGAGGGTGGAAAATAAAAACAAACGAAATATGGACAGAGAGATATCAAAAGAGGTTCGGCAGAAGGAGCAGCGTAAACAGTTTATAAAGCTGGGGGCGGGGATCGGTATTGCCGTTGTCTTGATTGGCGGGGTGATCGGTTTTATGCAAACCAGCCTGCAACGGAAGGACTTGGTTTTTTCAACGGTAGATAAAGGAGTGATCGAGGTTTCCGTTAGCGCATCCGGCAAGGTGGTACCTGCTTTCGAGGAAATCATCAACTCACCGATCAACTCCCGTATCGTCGAGATTTATAAAAAGGGAGGCGATTCCGTGGATGTAGGTACTCCGATCTTGAAACTGGACTTGCTAAGCGCCGAGACGGATTATAAGAAACAATTGGACGAGGAGCAAATGAAACGCCTCCAATTGGATCAACTCCGTATCCAAAACCGCAATAAGCTTTCCGAGATGGAGATGCAATTGAAAGTCTCTCGCATGGAACTGAACCGAAAGGAAGTGGAGTTGCGCAACGAGCGTTATCTGGATAGCCTAGGCGCCGGAACGACCGATAAGGTCCGTCAAGTGGAACTGGACTATAACGTTAGCGTCTTGAAACTGAAAGAGGATGAGCAAAAATATGAGAACGAGAAATCCTTGACGGATGCCGATTATAAAGTGAAAGAACTCGACCTGAACATCTTCCGAAAGAGTCTAGCCGAGACGAAGCGTACCTTGGAAGACGCCCAGATACGCTCTCCCCGCAAGGCGATCCTGACCTACGTGAACAACGAGGTAGGTGCCCAAGTCTCTCAAGGCAGTCGTGTCGCTATCGTCTCCGACTTGTCCCATTTCAAGATAGAGGGGGAGATCGCCGATACCTATGGCGACCGGATCGCCGCCGGTAGCAAGGCCGTCGTAAAGATCGGCAACGATAAACTGGATGGGGTGGTTAGCGATGTTACCCCCTTATCGAAGAACGGCGTGATCTCCTTCACGGTACAGTTGGAGGAGGATAACCATCGCCGCTTGCGCTCCGGTTTGAAGACCGATGTATACGTGATGAATGCGATCAAGGACGATGTGCTGCGTATTTCCAACGCCTCGTTCTACGTCGGGAAAGGAGAGTATGAGTTGTTTGTTGTCAACGGAGACCAATTGATCAAGCGGAAGGTACAGCTGGGAGACAGCAACTTTGAGTATGTAGAAGTAGTAGGTGGCTTGGAACCGGGTGACGAGGTGGTCGTTTCCGATATGACAAGTTTCAAGGAAAAGAATAAACTGAAATTGAAATAACGATTCGAATTATGTATAAGCAGTACATCAAACAAGCGGTTCAAATGCTGCGTGAAAATACGCTCGTAAGCATAATCTCTATTTCGGGAACGGCCCTTGCGATCGCCATGGTGTTGGTGATGGTATTGGTGTTCCAGATTAAATCCACGGGATATGCCCCTGAGTCCAATCGGTCTAGGTTTATGTATGTCTGGGGTACGGAAGTCGGTTCGAAATCCCCCGGAGGATCGGATCGTAATCGTGGAGGCATGTCCAGCGAGGTCGTGAAGGAATGTTTCTATACCTTGCGGAAACCAGAGGCCGTATCCGGCTATTGTAGTGATAGCCATTCCTTGTCATTGCCCAATAGACGGCTCTTCAAGGAGTATGAGATTTGTTATACGGACGCGGGCCATTGGAAAATATTCGACCATCCTTTCGTGGAAGGAGACCCCTTTAGCGAGGCTGATTTTCAATCCGGTATACCGAAGATGGTGCTGTCGGAACAGGTGGCGACCGATTTGTTCGGAACAGGACAGGCCGTCGGGCGGCAGGTTGTGATGGATTTTATCACTTTCACCGTCTGCGGGGTGGTGCGTGACGTACCTTCTTCATTGATGAGCTCCTACGCTCAGGTATGGATACCCTATAGCAGCAATGAGGCCCTGACCCGTGTAAATGGGGAGTATGGGGAGAATATGGCCGGTTATTTCAGCGTGGCCTTATTGGCTCGTTCCTCTTCCGACTTCGATGCCATACGCTCGGAGCTAGACCAACAGGTCCGTCGCTACAATGACAGCAAGACCGATTATAACGTAGGTTTCCCTTCCGGGCTACTTTCCCAGTTGGATACGGCCATGGGAAGCGGCGCTTTTCAAAAGGTGGACTGGCCTACCTTCTTGGCCGGATCGGGCGCTTTCCTATTCTTCTTGCTCTTGGTACCGGCGCTGAACTTAACGGGCGTGATCCAATCGTCCGTTCAGAAGCGGAAAGAAGAGATCGGTTTACGTAAGGCTTTCGGGGCTACGGGACAGAATCTTTTGATGCAGATCTTATCGGAGAACTTTGTGCTGACCTTGATCGGTGGCGTGATCGGTATCGGTCTCTCGATGGTGTTGCTGGTGGTAGGGAAGCCTTTCATGTTGAGCGAGAACGTGAGCCTTACGGCGCCTATGCTTATTAAACCGGGCTTATTTATCTCCGCCCTTATCTTTACGTTCTTGCTGAATATATTAAGCGCCGGGATACCGGCATGGCGTACGACAAGGCAACCGATCGTAGAAGCGTTAAAAGGGAACGAGTGAATCCAATGAATGATGAACAATGAGTTGTCAATTGTCAACTATCAACTATCAAATTATGATTAAGCATATATTTAAAATAATATGGGCCCAGCGCAAGAGCAACGGCTGGATACTGGGCGAGTTGGTTATCGTGATGTGCGCCCTTTGGTTTATGATGGATAAGTTATGGGTGGATGTGCGCTGCTATAACGCCCCGATGGGATATGATATCTCGAATACGTGGCGTTTCAAGCTTTCCACGCTCTCGTCGAACGCCCCGGGTTATGTGCCCGACTCACTTTACGACTCGAACGCAACACAGGATTTGTTGAAGCTTATGGAACGTATCCGCCAAGAGCAGGAGGTCGAGGAGGTATGTATTACGTATTGGTCCATGCCTTATTCAAACGGAAGTTCGTGGGGGACGCTTCTTCCCTTGGGCGCTGATACCTCGAAGGCGGTAGGACAGAACTACCACAAGCTGAAAGTATCCCCTTCTTATTTCGATGTATTCCGTATGAAGGATAAGGAGGGCCGTGCTATTACCCCGTTGGTGGAGAACGCTTACCGTCCGCTCGTCATAACGGCGGAGGCGGAAGATTTCTTCTTCGGGGGGCAGTCTGCCATAGGCCGGCAGATCTCGGAGAATGACGACCTTTCCGAGCCTTTCACGATCGCCGCCGTGCTTCCTACCTTCCGTAGCAATGACTTCGACCGCCCGGAGAACTGCGCTTTCACGATATTGAAAGGTGAGTCATTGCAGGAGTTCGTGAAGAATTTCGGCGTAAGGAGCGCTGAACTATCGGTACGTACGAAACGCCCGATGACCGAGGATGAGATGTACGCTTTCTTGGAGAAAACAGCGGATCGGATGACGGTAAATAACACCTTCGTCTACGGTGTCACCCTCCTTGCCGACCAGCGTGATGACCAACTCCGGTTTACCAAGAACGAGAACAGCAAGAAACTCTCCATGATGGCCTTCCTGCTCGTGAACGTATTCTTCGGTATCGTAGGCACGTTCTGGTTGCGTACCGAGCGGCGGCGTAGCGAGATCGGTCTCCGCATGGCGATCGGTTCCAGCCGGGGCAGGCTGGGCGAGTACATGTATCTGGAAGGTCTGGGCCTCTTGGCGATCACCGTGCCGATCCTACTGGTCTTCGTCTTCAATATGGCCTTTTTGGATAAGCTGGATTCCTACCGCGAGCCCCTCTCCATCCTCCGCTTTCTAGTAACCCTCAGCGTCTCCTACCTCCTGATGGCCGGCATGATCTGCATGGGAATCTGGTTCCCTGTCCGCAAGGCGGTAAAGATGGCTCCGGCGGAGGCGTTGCATTACGAATAAATTGTTTATCTTTGCGTCTGTCAATTTATTAATGAGAAAGGAGCAAGCGTATGACAGCTATAGAATTAAAAATGTCGTTATTGCAAGAGGTGATGTCTTTGGAGGATGAACAGTTGATCAAGAAGGCCCTCGACAGTGTCCGCCGTATGAAGATGGCTGCCTTCGGTAAGGCCACCCCGGTAGAGAAGCCGGCAGACGATTACGCGGAGCCTACCAAGGAGGAGATCTTGGCGGGGCTAAGGAATGCCCTGCAAGACGTGAAGGATTTGCGTGAGGGCAAGGATGTGGGGCATAAGTTTAGAGACTTGAGTGAGTTGCTCAATGAGGTATAGGATAAAAACCCATCAAGACTTCGATAAAGAGTTCAAACGTCTCTGTAAGAAGTATAGCTCATTGAAGGCTGATTTATCGGCTTTGGGTAAGTCTTTGAGCGAGAACCCTGATCAAGGGACGAGCTTAGGCAAAGGCGTTCGCAAGGTACGCATGGCCATCGTCTCCAAAGGAAAAGGAAAGAGCCATGGGGCGAGAGTGATTACTTACACGGAGGCCATTGTCTGCGCAGATAATGAGGGTACGGTTATTCTCCTCACGATCTACGATAAGGCCGACCGTGACTCCATTTCGGCAGCCGAGATCGATGAACTGCTGAGATCCTTACGTTGGGAATTATAAAATCTGAAACTGTCCATAATCGCTGTCCGATAACGAATCAAGTGTTCGTTATCGGACAGCTTTTTTTACGGGGTGATGTTAGGAATCAAGTGGTTACGTTTTTGGCACGTTATTTGCCTCCGTAGGGGCACAAAGTCGGATGATAACAAACAATCGCTGTTTTAGTCGGGTAATAGATAATTTATAATACAAAAGTTTATGATAAAGCAATACATTAAACAAGCGTTGAGGATGATCGGGGAGAACAAGCTGTTGAGCGTGATCTCGATACTCGGTACCGCCTTGGCCATTTGCATGATCATGGTGATCGTCATCCTGTATGTCGTGAATACGGCGAGTTTCAAGCCGGAGGTAAACCGTGGCCGCACCTGCTACATAACGACCGTCATGAGCAATGGCAAGGATGATAACCGGCGCATCTCCTACTCGTCGTTGGGACTGCCCTTGGTGAAGGAATGCTGCTATCCGCTGAAAGGGGCGGAGGCCGTTACCGCCATCAACATGGATCGCTATAGGCCGTTGACCGCCTCGTCCATGGACGGGCTTAAGAATCGGACGAGTTACATCTCTTATACGGATACCGCCTTCTGGAAGATCTTCCAGTTCGATTTCCAGCAAGGAGGCCCCTTCAGCCCGGCGGCTTTCACGAGCGGTATCCGCGACGCCGTGATCAGCGAGAGCGTGGCCTTGGCCCTTTTCGGCACGGACCAAGTCGTGGGGCGGGAGATGAAGCTCGATTTCATCGTCTACAATATCTGCGGGGTCGTGAAGGACGTATCCCGGTTCGCCTCGAAAGCGTGGGCGGAGGTCTGGATCCCTTACACGGTGCGGGACGACGGGGGATACCAAGAGGGCATCAACGGCTCGTATAGCTGTTGCGTCCTGCTGAGACCGGGCGTCACGAGAGAGGAGTTGAGGACCGAGGCGCTGCGGAAGGTCGAGGAGTTCAACGCCAAGACCCGGGATGTCAAGGCCGATATCCTTCACCAGCCCTCCACCCAGATCGAGGAATGGATCGGCGGCGGTAGCGAGTTCGGGGCGAACCTCTTCTACCTCTACGTTCGTTACGGTATCATCCTTTTCATCCTCCTGCTGGTTCCGGCCTTGAACCTATCGGGCATCACCCTGTCGAGGATGCGCCGCCGGATGGCCGAGCTTGGCGTACGCCGGGCTTTCGGGGCCACGCAAGGCACCATCCTCTGGCAAGTGCTGTCCGAGAACATGGTCTTGACCCTGCTCGGCGGACTGCTGGGATTGGCGATGTCGTACGGCGCCATGTTGTTGCTGAGGGACTGGTTGCTGGTCACCTCGCTGGGGAAGACGGGGCTTTCTACCGGGATGTTTAACGGGGCGGTCTTTATCGCCGCCTTCCTGTTCTGCCTCGTGCTGAACCTGTTTTCCGCCGGCCTCCCGGCTTGGCGAATGTCAAGATTGAATATTACGGACTCTATAAATGGTTGACGCTATGTATAAGATGATTCTAAAACAACTCTGGAACGAGCGCAAGGGGAACTTGTTTATCTGGTTGGAAATGCTCGTGGTCTCTATCTTCCTGTGGTACGCGGCGGACGCCTTGTTCGTGATGTACAGACTCTACTCGCAGCCCTTGGGCTTTAACATCGAGCATACGTATCATGTGAGTTTCGGCGTGATCCCGGAGGAAAGCCCCGATTATGACACGACCTCCGTGCATAGTGAGCGGGGAGGCGGGGATTACCTGACCTTGATGGACCGCATCCGCCGGAACCCCTCCGTGGAATCAATCTGTTTCACCACCGGCGTGCATTTCCATTACCGGGGATCGAATCAATACGCCACGTTCCGGAAGGACTCGTTGATCCGTAATGGCTTCGTGCGCTTCGTCTCGCCCACCTATTTCGAGGTGTTCGGCGTGAAGACGGCAGAAGGCGGTTCTCCCTCGGAGTTGGTGGACGCCCTGCGCGACAACCAAGTGGTGGTGACGGGCCGTGTAGCCGATGACTTCTTCGGTAACCCGGCGGCGGCCGTGCGCCAAGAGATCTATATCACCGACCAAGGCTCTCGTGATAGCGTGGCCTACCGTATCGGTGGTGTCTGCGAGAAACAACGTTACTGCGAGTTCACCGGTTATGATTACGCCTACTATAAGCTGGTGGACGAGAACAAGGTGGCCGAGGAGGGCGATTGGGTCGGAGAGGGCCTGAACACCTTCATCCGGGTGAAGCCCGGTGCGGACGGCGCCGCTTTCGCCACCAACTTCCGGAAGGAGATGGAGCAGCAATTGCGCGTGGGCAATATCTATCTGAAGGATGTTTTCCCGATGTCCCATTACCGGGACCAGTTCCTTGAGCGTTGGTTGGATCAAGTCCGCCTTTACGTGGCGGGCATCGCCTTCTTCCTGCTGAATGTCCTGCTCGGCGTGGTGGGAACCTTCTGGTATCGTACGCAACAAAGGAGCGCCGAGATCGGCCTCCGCATGGCGATGGGAGCCACCCGCAAGGGCATATTCTGGCAATTGGTGAAGGAGGGCTTGGCTCTACTCACCATCGCTTTCATCCCCTCTGCCGTCATCTTCGCCAACCTGCTGCATATGGAGGTGACGCAAGGCTCGGAGATACCGCCCGACATGGCCTCACGCCTGTTGTTCGGCTTCGTCTTATCGTATGCGGTGATGGCCGCGATGATTGTCGTGGGAATCAGTTTTCCGTCTTACCGGGCCATGCGGATGCATCCGGCGGACGCCTTGCGGCAGGAATGATCAGACACGGACATCTGTGTTCGGGAATGAACCGACTGTTCGATAATGGACAGTGCTTTTTCAGGAAGATGCCATGGAATCAATGAGATACGTTTCTGGCACGTAATTTGCTTTTAGGTGGCAAAGCCTAGCGATAGCAAGAGTTTAACAATAACAAGAGTCAAACAATAACAATTAAAATATTACAGTCATGATCAAACTAACGAATTTACAGAAGATTTACCGTACGAAAGAGATAGAGACAGTCGCGTTGGAAAACGTGAACCTAGAGGTGCAGCAAGGCGAGTTCCTCAGCATTATGGGGCCTTCCGGATGCGGGAAGTCCACCTTATTGAACATCATGGGCCTGCTGGACCTTCCTACCTCCGGCACGGTCGAGATCAACGGAGTAAACACGGTAGGCATGAGCGACAAGGAGTTGGCCGCTTTCCGTAACAAGCAGTTGGGTTTCGTCTTCCAGAGCTTCCACTTGATCAATTCCCTGAACGTGCTGGACAACGTGGAGCTGCCACTTCTCTACCGCAAGGTATCCTCCTCGGAGCGCCGCAAGCTGGCCGAGGCCGTGCTAGAGAAGGTCGGCCTGAGCCACCGTATGCGCCATTTTCCGACGCAGCTCTCCGGCGGTCAATGCCAGCGTGTGGCCATCGCCCGTGCGATCGTAGGTAACCCCGACATCATCCTCGCCGATGAGCCGACCGGTAACTTGGACTCCAAGATGGGTATCGAGGTCATGGACCTGCTCCACCAACTCAACAAGGAGGACGGCCGCACCATCGTAATGGTAACCCACAACGAGGCGCAAGCCAAGCAAACCAGCCGCACCGTGCGCTTCTTCGACGGAAGGCAGGTGCAGTAAGGGGCGGATCTAGGACACTACTGCTCGCATCACTCATGATAGCTATCATGCGTTAATCATGAAAGCTATCATGAATCGTTCATGAAAGTTATCATGTGTCGCTCATGAAAGCTGTCATGTGTGATACGAGCAGGGAAGGCTCGGGAGCTATCTCACTAGGAAGGTGAGTGTTCCATAGCGGGGTTGCTTGTATGGACGCGAGTTGGGTGTGTATTGCGTCACCACCTCCGCCACCCACTCGCCGTCGGTGAAAGCGAAGCCGGGCGTGAAGCAAAGTCGTTTGCCGGTATTGATAAACACCTCGGAGGGCGGGTAGAAGTGTTCTTCCGAGCCGTCGGGGCGGTGCAGGTAGAGACCCACGCGGGGATCGTCGCCCATCAGTTTCAGCCGGTCGCCATAGATGGAGATGAAGTGGTGCTCACCTGCCGGAAGCTGGTTGTAAGGCTCGTCGCTGTCGGGCGTGCGAGGCTGGATGCGGAGGCTGACGTAAGCGGGACGGGGCTGGGAGTTGTAATCCAGTTGGTAGGTCTCGTTCACGGCACGCAAGTTTGCCACCCGTTGTTTCAGCTCCGGCGCGGGGCGCAGGCGTGGGGCGAGCGTATGGCGGTTGGGGTTGAACTTCTCGTACAGGCTCTCGAAAGGCCCGTTCACGGTCAGTTCCGTCCGCCCGAAGCCGAAGTCCACGTTGTAGCCCTCCTCGATGGCGTCGTAGATCTCCCGCTTGAGGAGGTTGAAGGTGGTGATGAGCGTCTCCTTGCGATACTCGCTCCGTTTGTCTACGACACGGGCGGCGATGTCATCGATGCTGAGCGTACGTTGCCATACGACGCTTCCCTTGTAGCTCGCGTTACCGGGCAGATGGCTCTTGCTGACGCGGAGGCTCAGCTTGCGAAACGGCTTGGGCAGCTCCGACTTAGGTAATTCTTTATCCATGATCTCGTGGTTTAATGAATGATTAAGTGGCAAAGATAAGAAAGATAACGTGAATCGAATGAGTATGTACAAGATCTACATAAAGCAAGCATGGGCCTTGATCCGGCAGGAGCGCTTCTTCAGCTCGGTCTACATCGTAGGCACGGGGCTGGCCATCTCTATGGTAATGGCGCTGGCGGTGGCCTACCATATACGTACGGCGAATATCGCTCCCGAGGTGCATCGGGACCGGATGTGCTACCTCTCGAACGTGACATACAAGTTGAATGGCACGAAGAGCAATTACAAGGCGGCTTGCGGCCCTCGCCTCGTCAAGGAGGTGATCGGTAATCTCCGCGTCCCGGAGGACGTGGCGGTGACCACCAACTCCTTCATGATGCCTTTCTCTTATGGTGACGCTTTCATGCGACTGCCCGGTGGAGACGAGTCTCCCAAGGTGAGGTTGAAAGGCTGCGACGACGGCTTCTGGCGTGTCTACCGCTTCGATTTCGTGGAGGGGCGGCCCTTCACCGAGGCCGAGTTCCTCTCCGGCATGCCCCGTGCGGTGCTGTGCCGCTCGTTGGCCGGCCGGCTGTTTGGGCACGAGGCGGCGGCGGGGCAGACGATCTTGCTGAACGGCTTGGAGTATACCGTGAGCGGTGTTGTGGACGACGTCTCCGGCATAACCGCCGATGTCTACGCCGAGGCGTGGGTCACTTATTCCTCCCTCTCCGTCGCCATGGACCATGCCTTGGGCGAGCGTGACGGGGCCGTCGGCCTGCTGGAGGCAAATATCCTGCTTGCCGACGCGTCCGACCTGCCGGCTCTCTCGGAGGAACTGCGGCGGGAGGTGAGGCGCTATAATAGCGGGCTGTCCGAAGGGCAGGTGGTATGCGAGGAGCCCTTGAGCTATGCCGACAATCTCCTTTCCGGATTGTTCGGCCCCGAGACCTACATCGTGCTTGGGATGGCGCTCCTCCTTTTCTTGTTGGTACCGGCGCTGAACCTTTCCGGGATGAACGCGTCGAGAATACAAGAGCGTGTCGGCGAGCTGGGTATCCGCAAGGCGTTCGGGGCGACGAAGGCTACGCTGATGGGGCAGGTCTTCGTGGAGAATATGGTGCTGATGCTGCCCGGGGGCGTGGCGGGGCTGCTCTTCTCCTACGTGCTGGTGTTCATCTTCCGTAACGCCCTCCTCGTGCCTGGGTTCAATCTTCTGGGGACGAGCGGGGATGTCTTCCTCTCGCCGGGGATGCTGCTCAATATGTCGGTCTTCGCGTACGCCTTCGGGGTTTGCGTCGCATTGAACCTGCTTTCCTCGATGCTGCCCGCTTGGAGGATCGTGAGGGGGAATATAACGGATGCGTTGAATGGATAAATAGGAGATACGGTTATGATAATACATATATTGAAACTGATAAGGTCCCGCATGGGGGGCAGCGGATGGATACTGGCCGAGTTGCTGGTGGTGTTCGTGGTGATCTGGTTCATGACCAGCTACTTCTTGATGATGGGTAAGTCGTGGTATGAGCCGGTGGGCTACGACCTCGAGGGCGTCTACCATGCGGTATTGGCCGTCCGTCCCTCCAACAGTCCCTCGTTCGTTACCTACGAGGAGGGCGGCGATGAGGCTGCGCGCGACGTGGAGCGTATCGTGGAACGCCTCCGGGGGCATGCCGACGTGGAGGCCGTGGCGCTCTCCGTCTCTTCCTTGCCCTATACCCTTTCTTGGTCGGGAAGCCGGGTGACGAGGGATTCCGTCAGCGTAAGCGTACGGCTGATGACCGTCTCGCCGGACTACTTCCGTGTGTTTGGCATCCGTCCCGCCTCGGGCGAAAGCCCGGAGAGGCTGGGCGAGGCTCTGTCCGGGACAAGGGAAGGCAGGGATCGGGTGATATCGGCGGAGTTGGCGAGGCGGCTATATGGCACGACCGACGCTATCGGGGCCGATATCTACCTGCATGGTGATACCCTTCCCGGACACGTGGTGGCGGTGACAGGGCCGGTCCGCAATGACGAGTTCGACCGCCGGAAGCAATGTATCCTCTTCTCCTTGCTCGACCTGCGGGAGCTTAACGATCTTACACAGGTGCAGATAACCTTCCGCCTTCGCCCTTCCGTGGCTACGGCCGGTTACGCCGATCGGTTCCTGAAAGCGATGAAGCGTCAATTGATGGTGGGCAACTTCTGGGTGTCGGAGGTGCGAGCCTACCCCGACGTGCGATCCTCTTATCTGGAGAACTCGATCGAGAGTAACGCCCAGCGGATCGTCTCCGCTCTGGGCCTGTTCCTGCTCACGAACGTGTTCCTCGCGGTGATCGGCACGTTCTGGTTTCACGTGAGCCGCCGCCGTGCGGAGCTGGGCTTGCGTATGGCGATGGGTTCCACGCGTGCCTCCATCTTGGGCTTGGTGATGGGGGAGGGCTTGATGTTGCTGACGATCGCCACCGTCCCGGCCCTGTTGATTTGCGTGAATCTAGCCTGGATTGACTTGATGCCGCCCGGCTTGGTAGAATCCAAGGTAGGCTGCTTCCTGATCAACTCCCTGCTGACTTGGCTGATCTTGGCGCTCATCATCAGCCTTGCCACTTGGTATCCGGCCCGCAAAGCCTCCAGCTTGGAACCCGCCGATGCCCTGCGCTATGACGGATAACAGATAACACCCGGTTGTAGAGACGGGGCGTGCCCCGTCTCTCACCGACTGATAGAATATTTAAATGGAATGAATATGTATAAGATCTACTTAAAACAAGCATGGGCCCTGATCCGGCAAGAACGGCTGTTCAGCTCGGTCTATATCGTGGGGACGGGATTGGCGATCTCGCTGGTGATGGTGCTGTCCATCGTGTTTTACGTGAAAATGGCCTCTATTTATCCGGAGATGGACCGGGACCGGTTGCTGACCGTGAAGAGCGCTGCGCTGAAGAATGAGAAAGGGGGCACGAGCAGTGGCCCGGTATCGCCCCGCTTCGTGGAAGAGTGCCTTGCGGGGGTGCCCGGCTTGGAGGCGTTGGCGCTATGTTGCGATGACGCCGCCTCCGCTTTCGTGCAGCCGGTGGGCAGTCCCGTGCAGATACCGGTCATGAAGATGGGGGTAAACGATGGGTTCTGGAAAGTATTCTCCTTCCGTTTCCTGGAGGGCAAGCCTTTCACCGAGGCCGATTTCCGGTCGGGGATGCCCGTGGCGGTAATCGCCCGCTCACTGGCCAAGAGGCTTTATGGAGAAGGTAGTGCCGTGGGGCAGACCTTGAGCCTCGACTTTACCTCATTTCGTGTGGTGGGCGTGGTGGATGACGTATCTTACCTGATGGATCGGGTTTTCTCGCAGGTCTGGTACCCATATACCCAAGTGCCCGACTTCGAGGAGCGGGTCCGATACTCGGAGGCGCGTATGCCCGGGCTAGGCCCCTTGAAGGTCTATATGCTCGTGAAGGACAAGGCCGATATCGGCAAGGTGCGGGAGGCGGTGGCGGATAACGTGCGTCGCTTCAACCAATCGTTGAACGTGGATGGCAAACGTGAGTTCTCCCTTCTTGGGCAGCCGGATCGCCATTGGGAGAGTATCTTCCGGTATTGGTCGAACGTGGAGCCGGATATCGTGGGAGACTTGAGCCGTTATGGGGTGATTTTCCTGCTCCTGCTGCTCGTCCCCGCCGTCAGCCTCTCGGGCATGGCCGATTCCCGTATGGAGCGGCGTCTGGGCGAGCTGGGCGTGCGGCGTGCTTTCGGGGCTCCCAAGGGGGCGTTGATCGGGCAGGTCTTGATGGAGAACTTCCTGTATACGCTGCTGGGCGGCTTGGTGGGACTCCTGTTCTCCTTCCTGTTGGTGACGTTCGCCAGTTCGTGGGTCTTCAAGATCGGCAACGGCTTCTCGGATGCCGCCCCGGATGGCGTGGACGTATCGCTCTCCATGGGGATGTTGTTCAACCCGTGGGTCTTCTTGATCGCCTTGTGCGTATGTTTCCTGTTAAACCTGATGTCGGCGTTGTGGCCCGCTTGGCGTGCGTCAAGGCGACCTATCGTTGATTCGTTGAACGCTTAAATGGAGGGAAGAAAGATATGTGGAAAATAACTTGGATACAATTGATGAACCGCTGGCGTAGCAACGTGTGGGTGTGCGTGGAGTTGCTGCTCGCCTTTTGCCTGGCGTGGTACATGGCGGATTACTTCTTCGTGGAGATCTATAACCGTAGCCTCCCCTCCGGACGCGGCTACGCCGATGTCTGGCAGGTAGAGATGGGCCTCTTGCCGGAAACCTCCCCCGACTATCGAGTCGCCGAGAGCGACTCGATCGCCATGCTGGGAAATTATGAGCGGATAAAAGACCGCTTGTGCGATTATCCGGGAGTGCAGGCGATGGGCGCGGCCTCGGAGTGTTACTCCACGCCTTATACGGGCTGTTATTACGGTATTGGTTTGGCGAACGCGGCCGATACGAGTAAGCGGGAAGCGGTCATGAGGTATGAGATAGATCCTACCACGGATTTCCTGTCGGTCTTCAACCATTCGTACGCCAAAGACGGCCGTCCGGTATCTACATCCGATTTTGATTGGGGAGACCCCCGCGCTATAGTAACCACCCGGATGGTGGAGCGAAAGGTATTTGGAGAGGCATCCGCCGTTGGGCGTGAGGTGAAAGACCCTTTCGACGAGGAGGGCCCGACTTATATCGTAAAGGGTGTCTTAGAGGATATCAAGCGTTTTGACAATAGCCTACCCCAAGGTGCCGCCTTCTTGGCGATCCGTCCCTCGGCGGAGGAGATCCCCGAGATGAATTATTTCATACGGATCGATCCTGCCGTGGCAGGCCCTCGTTTCGCCGATACGTTCCGGGAGAAGATGAGCCGTGAGCTTCGGGTGGGGAACTTCTACCTGAAACGCCTGACCTCCTATGAACGGATCAAGGCCGATACCGATTATTCCTTTGGCGTTACCTACGATTACCGGGTCCGTATGGCGTTGATGGCCTTCTTGGGCTTGAATATCCTGCTTTGCGTGATGGGTACGTTCTGGTACCGGGTGCGGATGCGCCGGGGAGAGATCGGGTTGCGCATGGCGATCGGTTCGCCCCGTGAAGAGATACGTAGCCAGATGGCTCGTGAGGGCATATGCCTGTTACTCATGGCGACCCCGCTCGCCTTGTTGATAGAGGCTCAATTCGTGATGGTCGGCTTCTTGGACATCCCCAAAGGGACCTTGCCGGAGCTTTACTGGCCGGCGATCCTGCCGCTCCGTTTCTTGCTGGTGAATATCCTGACATGGATACTGCTGGCTATCGTCATCCTGCTCGCCGTCTGGCTTCCCGCCAGCAAGGCCGCCGAGATGGAGCCGGCCGAGGCGTTGCGGTATGACGGATAACAGATAATGCCCCGTCTCCCACCGACTGAATCGTATAATTAAATCAAATGAATATGTACAAGATCTATCTAAAACAAGCCTGGGCCTTATTGAAAGAGAACAAGCTCCTTTCCGGAGTCTCTATCTTCGGTACGGCCTTGGCGATTTGCATGATCATGGTGATCGTGATCGTATGGCAGATGCGTACCGCCAATTACTCACCGGAAGACTATCGGGACCGGATGATGTACGTCAGTGATACCCGTGCCTCCTACAAAGAGAACGAATCTTATAACGACTGCTACCTTCTTGCTTCCCGGGTGGTGAAAGATTGTTTCTATCCCTTGCGCTCTGCCGAGAAGGTGGGCATGGCCTATCATGGCGTGCAACGCTTGGCGGCAGTGGCGGATCATACGGTGGAGTTCAAGTGCGACGTGACCTTTACGGACGCGGCGTTCTGGAATATCTTCAACTTTCGCTTCCTCTCCGGTAAGCCTTATGGCGAGGAAGAAGTGCAAAGTGGCATCATGGATGCTGTGGTAAGCGAGTCCGTGGCACGTCGGCTCTATGGTACGACTGAGGTCGTAGGCCGTACGGTCGAGATCAGCTACGTGCCCTATACCATTCGTGCCGTCGTGCGGGATGTCTCCCTGCTGGCCGAGTCTGCCTATGGCGATGTCTGGCTGCCTTATACCACGGACAATTCTTTGTATGATGATAGTTCCGACCGTCTCATCGGGGGGTTCCGTTGTTATATCCTCGCTAGTTCGTCCGCCGACTTTGGTGCGATCCACTCCGAGGCCGAGGCGAATATCGCTCGCCTGAACGAATCACAGAGCACGCACCTACTGAAAATTGGAGGAGGACCTGATACCCATTTGGGCGATTTGGCTCGCGAGGACGCTTTCTCTGAGCCGAATGTACGGGAACTGGTAATGAAATATCTGATCATCGTCCTTGTCCTTTTGCTGATCCCAGCCATCAACATGAGCGGTATCACGCAAAGCCGGATGCGTAAACGTATGGCGGAGATCGGAGTGAGGAAGGCGTTCGGGGCGACACGGTCGGAACTACTGACGCAGGTACTCTACGAGAATCTGTTGCAGACCTTGCTGGGAGGTGTGTTAGGTTTGTTTTTCTCATACGCCTCCGTACTGCTCTTGTCCGATTGGTTGCTAGATACGGGCACGGCATCGATGGGTATCGGTCGCACCTTCGTCAATGCGGAGATGATGTTCAATCCATTGATCTTCCTTTATGCGTTCCTTGCTTGTCTTGCGTTGAACCTGCTGAGCGCCGGCATCCCGGCTTGGCGAGCCTCACGGATGCGTATCATCTCGGCTCTCAACGAGAATGTTCATTAATCTCCCGCATTGGATGATAGCTATACTAAAATAATAGAAAGATATGATACGACATTTATTACAATTGATCTGGAACCAGCGCAAGCAAAACGCTTGGTTGTGGGCTGAGCTATTGCTGGTCTCGGTCTTCCTTTGGTTCCTTGTGGACTACCTGTATGTGATGGGGCGCACGTATACGGCTCCTCTGGGCTTCGATATCCGGCATACGTACAGCATCGTGATCAGCAGCCTTTCGGAAAGAAGCCCGGATTATATCCCGAAGGAGAAGCGGGAGCGGCCGGATGGTGTTCATCTGCTGACGGCGTTGGATCGCATCCGCACCTATCCCGGCGTGGAATCGGCCTGCCTTACGGATGGGGGGATGCCTTATTATATGGGAAGCCGTAACCTCGTTTGGCGGATTGATACGTTGCAGGTGCCCTGCCGCTATGCTTTCGTCACCCCGGAGTTCTTCGACGTGTTCCGTATCTATGACAAGGAGGGCGAGACGGCTTCCTTGAAACGGGCCATCGAGGATAACAACTCCATCGTAATCTCCGCCGACGTGGAGACGATGAATCCCGGCCTTTCCCTACTCGGGCAAAAGGCGTACCGGGGGAATGTGACCGACGAGATCGAGGAGACGATCCGTGGTATCAGCGTCCCCATCCGCCGTCATGAGTACACCAAGGCGGAACCCAACGTCTATAGGGCCCTGCGGCTAAGCCGGATGGAGGAAGGATACTATGAGGGGATGATAGATGCCGTGCGACTCTGCGTACGTGTCCGTCCGGATGTCGATAATGCTGATTTCCCCGCACGCTTCCGCAAGGATATGGCCGAACAGCTTCGGCTAGGCAACCTCTATCTGCTAGACGTACAGCCCTTGTCATATATTCGCGACGGCTATATCCGTTCGATCGGCGTAGAGAACGAGGTGAAAACCCGTGTGGCGGTAGCCTGCTTCCTATTGGCGAATATATTCCTCGGCATCATCGGTACCTTCTGGTTCCGTACGGAATATCGCAAAGGCGAGATGGGGCTTAGGATGGCCTTAGGCTCTACCCGCCGTCAGTTGAACTCGATCATGGTGGGAGAGGGTGTCCTATTGCTGGTCTTGGCGTTCATCCCGTCCTTAGTCATCAGCTTCAACATCGCCCATATGGATTTGATAGATACCTATCAGCTTCCGTTCACGTGGCTGCGCTTCGCGATTTGCGGAGGGATTACGTTTGTCTTGATCGTCCTCATGATCATCTGTGGCGTATGGTATCCCGCCCGCTCGACAGCCCGCTTGGAGCCGGCGGAGGCTCTGCATTACGAGTGATCAGGGTAGCGTAGCCTGCTTTCGGGAGTGTCCGATAACGAGCCAGATGTTCGTTATCGGACACTTTTTTATGATATGGCTGTTGATATACAGCTGCTTACGTCTTTGGCACAGCATTTGCTAATAGATAGATAACAGTCATAAAAACGAACACATATGTATAGGCAATATTTTAGACAAGCTCTACAGATGCTGAAAGAAAGCCCTTTCTTCAGCGTGATTACCATTCTGGGCACGGCCTTGGCGATCTGCATGATCATGGTGATGGTCATTGTCTTCGAGATACAAAATAAAGGCTTCAAGCCGGAGTTGAACCGGGATCGGACGCTTTATGTGAAGGACGTGGCGATCACGCATAAGAATGAGGAGGATGGCGGTATGAACTATTCCCTTGTCGGTGGCCGTGTGGCTAAGGAGTGCTTCTTTACGCTGAAAACCCCGGAGGCCGTCAGCATGCAATTGATGCGGATGCAAACGCTGGTCACTTCCACGGATCAAACGAGACGGATGAAATGCGATCAGATACGGACCGACGAGGGCTTCTGGAAGATCTTCGATTTCGAGTTCTTGGCGGGAAAACCATTCCTGCGGAGCGATGTGGAGAGTAATATCAAGAAAGCGGTGATCAGTCGTAGGTTGGCACTCCGTATATTCGGGTTGGCAGACGAGAGCGTGATCGGGCAAACGATATTGGTGGCACGCCGTCCATATGTGGTTGGCGGTATCGTGGAGGACGTATCTCCTCTCGCCAACCGTGCGTATGCCCAGATCTGGATTCCTTATGCTCAATCCGATGTGGATCGGCTGATAAACGAGGAGACATTGGAGGGTCTGATCGGTAGTTATCGGGTCTTGATATTGGCTCGCTCAAGCGGTGACTTCAACAAGATCAAGACCGAGGTGGAGCAAAACGTAGCCCGGTTTAATAATTCCTTGCAAGAACTCAAGATTGACTTGATGAAGCAGCCGGATACGCAGATGGAGAGCCGCCTTCGCTTGTGGAGTAATGTCGTGCCCGACGTGCCGAGAATGTTGGGGCAGTATGCGTTGGTCTTGATCGTCTTGCTTCTGGTCCCGGCTATGAACCTCAGCGGGCTTACAGCGTCGAGGATGCAGAAACGCATGGGGGAGCTGGGGGTACGGAAAGCGTTTGGTGCGAACCGTGGCACGTTGATACGGCAGGTACTGGCGGAGAATCTCGCCGTGACGTTATTGGGCGGGGTGTTGGGATTGCTGTTCTCCTATGTGGCGGTCTTCTTGCTTAAGGATTGGCTGCTAGGCTCGTTCGAGCTGGCTTCCTTGAATAGCGGCCTGACGTTGAGCGCGGGGATGTTGATCCGTCCGGCTATATTCTTCTTTGCTTTCCTGTTCTGTTTATTACTGAATCTGCTGAGTGCGGCTATCCCGGCGTGGAACGCCTCTAGCGGGAATATAGTGGATTCATTGAATGATAAGTAATAACCGGTTTTGTTAATTCTATAATTCGTCACTGATATGATAAAGCATCTAGTAAAGATCATCTGGAACCAACGTAGGCGCAATGGATGGATGGCCGCCGAGATCCTGCTGGTATTCGTGGTTCTGTGGTACATAATCGATTCGCTAATGGCGGTTGGGAAAGTCTTCTTCGCCCCGATGGGATGGGATATCGACCATGTCTATTGGATCTCGATGGGCGTGGAGGAGGTAGACCGGAACGAGATGGATTCTACCTATCGATACGTCACTTCCGGACGCAGCATGCTGACGGCGATCGACCGTATCAAGACCTGCCCGGGTGTGGAGGCGGTGGGCGCGGGGCTGATGTCCATGCCGCATACGGGAGAGAACCGGTACATGCAGGTAGACGTGAACGATTCTATAAATGTTGAGTACGTGAAGCTACTGGAAGTGACACCCGGTTTTCTGGAGGTGTTTAATTTCCGTCCCATGGAGGGCGAGAAGAAGGATTGGGAAGAGATGCTGAACGGGCGTCAGGTCGTTCTTTCCGCCGGCCTGTTTAGGGAATTTCAGGAGAAAGGCGGCAAACGGGATGAGGGGATTTCCTTCTGGGGGGATAGGCGATCGATCGGTGGGGTTACCGCCGATTTCCGTGCCGACCGTTTCACGAAAAGCTGTAGCTGGCTGTTCATGCCTTTGACGGATGAGGAGATCGCCGAGGACGATACCGATTTCCATGTGAAGATCGCCGTCCGGGTAAACCCTTCTGCGGATCATGATTTCCCGGAGTTCTTCGTGAAGCAAATGGAGAAGCAACTCTCCATAGATCGTTTGTATTTGCTGGATGTCATCCCATACTCGGACTTGAGATATAGCATGGAATTAAGGAATGGCGTAAAATCCGAGTTGCAGAACCAGATAGCCGTGATGGGATTCTTGCTGTTCAATATATTCTTGGGGATCATCGGCACGTTCTGGTTCCGCACGGAACAACGGAAAGGGGAGATGGGGTTGCGGATCGCTTTGGGTTCCACCCGTTTTAGCTTAAAGGGGATCATGATTGCCGAGGGGGTATTATTGTTGACATTGATCGCTGTCCCGGCCTTATTGATCTGTTTTAATCTTCATGTGTCGGAATTGACGAAAGGATTCTATATGGATTATACGATAGCCCGTTTTGCGGCGGGGTTCCTTATAACCTACTTAGTCATGGCGGTGATGATCATCTTGGGGATATGGTATCCGGCTCATCAAATGGCACGGTTGGAACCTGCGGATGCCTTACGGTATGAATAACACTTTTTGTTTAACATATTACACTTACACACAATTGAAAGCCCGGTCTTGTAGTGATACATGGCCGGGCTGTTTTCGTGTTTGGCAAAAATTCGCGAGTTAAAACGTCATTGACGCATATACCCCATAATGCCCGTCTCCCGCTACCGGGCTGATAGACAGGTTATGTTTCTTTGCGAACGGACGGGTAAAGATATAGGCGCTACCGGCGCCGATAACGGCTCCCGCCGCCACGTCCCACCAATCATGCTTCTTCCCATAGACCCGGCTCCAACCCACGTAGGTAGATACCGCATAAGCCGGAATACCCCATTTCCATCCATAACGCCTTTGGATAAAAGCGGCTCCCGCAAAGGATACGGAGGTATGCATGGATGGGAACGAATGATTATCGCTGAAGTCGGGCCGCTCTTTCTTCACTAGGTATTTCAGCGCATAGGTTACGCCCAATGTCGTAACCCCGGTGAATACGCCTTGTTTCAGCCCTTGCCAATCTTGGGTTGCCAATACGGTCGCTAGACTCGCCACCGGAGTGATAAACACCAATACGTCTCCCGAGGTCCGTATGGCTTTCCGGCTACCGGTCACCTTCAATTCTTGTCCGTTAACGGACAGGCACAGCATGAGCATTGTAATTGCGAAAAGGATATGTCTCATAGATTTAAAATATAGTTGCTATTTTAGGTATAAAAATGATAAACCCGACGATCGCTGCCGCTATCGCCATCAATAATACAGCTCCCGCCGCCAAGTCTTTCGTTCGCTTGATAGCCTCATTATACTCAGGGGAGACCAAATCTGCTAGGGCCTCGATGGATGAATTGACCGCCTCGGCAGCTAATACCGCTCCGATCACGATCGTTACTGCGATCCATTCCATGCGGGAAAGTCCGAATACCACCCCGGCTATAAGTACACAAACTGCCGCGAAACAATGGATCCAAGCGTTATGCTCCTTCGTGATCAATAGCTTGATTCCGTTGAAAGCGAATTTAAAGCTTCTGGCTCTCTTTCGAAATGTGAAACCGTCATTCTTCATTTTTATAGCATCTCTTATTGAGGAGGGCAAATATAGGTATTTTTTGCCTTTATCGCATATCCTGACGAACAAACAGGATATTCACCTTTCATATTCCGCAATTCGTTAAGATTACTTGTTGGTTTTTATCTGGAACGATAACTTCGTTGATTAAAAAAGTACCTGTGATATGAGCATAGATCAAAGTAAAAGAATAAATTTATGGCTTGAAATCAGATATGAAGATAAAATATAACTTTCTAAGTCCGTTGCTAATGGCGATATTGACGATCTGTTGCCTGTGGATTGTTACGGATGTCGCTTATGGTGTTCGCATGTGGGAACTGGGAGTGGATGCGTGGATCGGGCGTATCAAGGCCCTTGCTATTATATTGATCGGCGTTAGCTTATCTTATTTGTTTTTTAATTACTTGGCTAATACTTTTTTAGATAGGAATAAAGAGCGGAGGTCCCGCCCGGTATTCCGGGAATATCTATGGGTGGTCTTGTTTAATTTAGTCGTGCTCAATATCGGCTTATATATCGTGATCTATTCTATAAATGGAACGACCTATCGGTGGGGAGAGGCGTTAATGATCAATGCGGTAGCTGTGCCGATCTTTCTCCTATACTATTTCTTGATCCGTAATAATATATTAGCCAAACGCTATTCGGAGAAAATCGTTCAATTGGAGAAACTGAGAGTAGATCAGCTGGAAACGCAATTGAAGCTGCTGAAGATGCAATACCATCCCCATTTCCTGTTTAATGCCTTGAATACGATCTATTTCTTGATCGATGAGGAAAATGAGGAAGCGATTGAGGCTGTAGAGTTACTTTCGGACTTACTCCGTTATCAATTATATGATATAAATACGAAAGTGACGATCGAAGAGGAGATTGATTATTTGCGAACATATATTCAATTCCAGCGACTTCGTATGACGAAACGCTTACAGTTCGAGGAGTCCTTTGACCCGGAATTGACCGGACAAAAAATACACCCGTTGCTTTTCCAGCCATTATTGGAGAATGCGTTTAAATATATAGGCGGAGCGTATCGGATACAAGTATCTATGCGGAAAGAGGATTCAAAGGTATGCTTTGGAGTAAGCAATACTTTCAATCCGGATTTCTTGGAACAAAGAAAGGGGAAAGGCATTGGGATCGACAATCTGAGAAAACGGTTGGAGCTATTGTACCCGGATAAACATGAGTTACGTATAAAAAAAGACAATACCCGTTTTAGGGTTGAGTTATGTATTGATTTATCAGAATAATATGGAAATAAAGTGTATCATAACGGATGATGAGCCAATCGCCAGAAAAGGACTTCGGCGACACATCGGTAAAATTGATTTTCTGACCATCGTCGGAGAATGTGAGGACGCTATACAACTCAATAATATGCTGAATTCGGTTCAGGCGGATTTGCTTTTTCTGGATATAGAGATGCCGGATATGTCTGGACTGGACTTCTTGGAGAGTGCTCAGAACACACCGAAGGTAATTATCACCTCGGCATACGAGCGGTATGCGTTGAGAGGATATGAGTTTGACGTGGTGGACTATTTATTGAAACCGATCTCTTTTTCCCGTTTCCTGAAATCGGTCAATAAAGCACATGCGTTGATGGAATCTACATCGAAAAGCGAGGAGCCTGCTTATATCTTTGTCAAGACGGAGAAGCAACTTAAAAGGCTTTATTTAAAGGAGATTCAATTTATAGAGGGCATGGAGAACTATATTGTTATCCATACCCTCACTTCCAAAGAGATCGTTCATCTCCGGTTGAAGAGTATATTGGAAACGTTGCCGGCACAAATTTTTATGCAAGTGCACCGCTCTTTCATCGTGAATCTTTCTTATGTACAAGCGATAGAAGGAAATCTATTAATCATTGGGGAGCATAAAATTCCGGTGTCGCGCTCTTTACGGGAAGAGGTCTATAAATCGATCGTCAATAATCAACTCATTCAAAGATAAGTATCCAAAAACGAACACACTGTTCATTATCGAACACTTTAAATATTCCTATTTATCGGATTATCAATAGTATATGTTTTTGGCATGCCTTTTGCCTTAGGCAGGATAAAAAAACTTATACTAAGATGAGAAGGATCTATATAGCGATGTGTTGTCTGTGGGTGGGGATTTCGGGAGTATGTGCCCAAGACAATACGAATAAAGTTCGAATAACCCTGCGGCAAGCGATCCAGATCGCACAGCTTCAATCCGTAGACGCTGCCGTGGCGCTCAATGAGTTGCGAACGGCCTATTGGGAATTCCGTACGCATCGGGCGGATCAGTTGCCGGAAGTGATATTTACGGGGACTCTGCCTTCATATAGCAAGCAATACTCGAAGTACCAGCAATCGGATGGTTCTTATACCTATGTGCAAAACAATGCCTTAGGCTTAAATGGAGAGATCTCTATCGCCCAGAACATAGCCTTGACCGGAGGTAAGATCGCCTTGAATACCTCCTTGGATTTTACCCGTCAGCTAGGTAGTGGCGCTTACAACGAGTTTATGAGCGTACCTGTTAGTTTGACATTGACGCAACCGATCTTCGGCGTGAATGACCAAAAATGGAAACGTCGTATCGAGCCTGTTCGTTACCAAGAGGCTAAGGCCGCTTATATGGAGAACGTGGAGAATGTAACGATCGCTACCATCACGAATTACTTCAACTTACTGTTGGCGGAAGATAATCTGGATATCTGTAATCAGAACTTGCTGAACGCCAATAAACTCTATGACATAGCGGTAGCGAAGCGTAAGATCGGGCATATCTCGGAGAGCGAGTTGATGCGTTTGAAACAGTCGGCCTTGCAAGCGAAAGGTAAGCTAACCGAGGCCCAATCCAATTATAACGCGATGATGTTCAAGCTCCGTTCCTTTTTAGGGATGAGCGAGCAAGACGTGATCGAGCCTGTTCTTCCCGAGGCGATAGAAGGGGTCCGTATGGATTATCAGGCGGTATTGGAGAAGGCTCAAGAAAATAACTCGTTCTCAAAGAATATCATGCGCCGTCAGTTGGAAGCGGATTATGATGTGGCGACCGCCAAAGGAAACCGTCGAAGTATTAACCTGTTTGCCTCCGTGGGTTATACCGGTAAGGATATGTCCATGCGAGGAGCTTACAATCCATTGAAAGATAACCAGATCGTAGAGGTCGGGCTTTCGATTCCTATCTTGGACTGGGGAAAACGGAAGGGAAAGGTAAAAGTAGCCGAATCGAATCGGGATGTCGTACTTTCCAAGATTCGTCAGGAGCAAATGGATTTTAATCAAGATATCTTCCTCTTGGTGGAGAATTTCAACAATCAGGCCGCTCAATTGGAGATAGCCGCCGAGGTGGACACGTTGGCGGAAAAGCGCTACAAGACCTCGATCGAGACTTTCATGATCGGAAAGATCGATATCCTAGACCTGAATGACGCCCAGAGTTCGAAGGATGACGCGAAGCAAAAGCATATCCAAGAACTGTATTATTACTGGCGTTATTTTTATAACATCCGTAGTATAACATTGTATGATTTCTTGAATAATCGTACATTAGATGCCGATTTCGAGGAAATCGTGAAACGATAAATTGATTATATGATACTGATAATAGATGATGATGCGGCTGTTCGTTCCTCGCTTACATTCCTGCTAAAACGTGCGGGTTTCCGGCCGGAGGCGGTTCCGGGGCCGAAGGAGGCCTTGGAGGTAGTCCGTGCCACGGCGCCGGAGCTGATCTTGATGGATATGAACTTCACGTTGACTACCACGGGTGAGGAGGGGATTCAATTATTGAGACAGGTGAAGATCTTTCGTCCCGATGTACCTGTGATCTTGATGACCGCTTGGGGATCGATCTCTTTGGCCGTGCAGGGAATGCAAGCCGGAGCCTTCGATTTTATCACGAAGCCTTGGAATAACTTGGTATTATTAAAATCGATCCGGACCGCCTTGGAACTGAGCGAGCAGAAGAAGGAGGCAAACGCTCCCTTGAACCGTTCGGATGCCGATCATAAATTTCATTTTGATAAGATCGTGGGGCAAAGTGCCGCTTTGATGGATGTCTTGGGGACGGTCTCGCGTATCGCTCCGACAAACGCCTCTGTTTTGATTACCGGCGAGAGCGGTACGGGTAAAGAGCTGATAGCGGAAGCGATCCATGCGAATAGCCCCCGGTCGAAAGAGGCTTTCGTAAAGGTAAACTTAGGCGGACTTTCCCAAAGTCTTTTTGAGAGCGAGATGTTCGGACATAAGAAGGGGGCTTTTACGGATGCGTACATGGATCGGGTAGGGCGTTTCGAGATGGCGAACAAAGGTACGATCTTCTTGGATGAGATCGGCGATTTGGAACTGTCTTGCCAAGTAAAGCTGCTTCGGGTATTGCAAGACCAGACCTTTGAGGTCTTGGGGGATAGCCGCCCCCGGAAGGTGGATATACGGGTCGTAAGCGCTACAAACTGGGATTTACGATCGATGGTGGCGGACCGTACGTTCCGTGAGGATCTTTTTTACCGGATCAATTTGATCACGGTGCATTTACCCGCCTTACGTGAGCGAAGGGAGGATATCCCATTGCTGGCCCGGTATTTCGCGGATAAGCAATCGGAGATCAATGGGCTACCGAGGGTGGAGTTCTCATCGGATGCCCAGACCTATTTAAGCCGTCTCCCTTTTCCCGGTAATATCCGTGAGTTGAAGAACTTGGTGGAGCGGACGATCCTTGTGTCGGGTAAGACGCTTTTGGATGCCGCTGATTTTGAGGTTCATTGCGTGGATACATCCAGCTCTAAATCGACGATTCCGCCTTCTTTGGAGGGCTTGACCTTGGATGAGTTGGAGAAGCAAACCATCTTACGCTCCTTGGAAGCGCATGGAGGTAATTTATCGCATGTCGCTACGGCGTTGGGAATCAGTCGTGCCGCCTTGTACCGGAGATTAGAGAAATACGGAATCCCGATCGATAAATAAGAAGAGGCAAGGATGAGGCTGAAAGGACTATTCTGGATATTGACGACGCTGCTGTTGACTATATTGGCGGTGGTGACTTATTATGTCTTTTATACGTCTTCTATCCGGATGTTTTTCGCGGTAGAAGCCTTGGTCTTGCTTACGATCATCTATTTATTTGTCTTTTATCGCCGTATCATAAAGCCCTTGCATATCATCGGTAACGGTATGGAGCTGTTGAAAGAGCAAGACTTTAGTTCCCGCTTGGGAAAGGTCGGGCAAACGGAGGCGGACCGGGTGGTCGATGTGTTTAATAAGATGATGGAGCAGTTGAAGAATGAGCGTTTGCACCTCCGGGAGCAAAACCATTTCTTGGACTTGCTGGTCAACGCCTCTCCGATGGGAGTGATCATCTTGAACTTGGATGAGGAGATTCTATCCATGAACCCGGCCGCATGTAAATTGTTTGGCGCGCAAAGCTCGGAGGATATGGTGGGAAAACGTTTTCTTCAACTAGATTCTCCCTTGGCGGAAGAATTGGTACGGGTTCCGATGTATCAAGCGCAAACCGTCCGGTTGAACGACGCTAATATTTATAAATGTACGCATTCCTCATTTGTGGATCGAGGTTTTCACCACCCGTTTTATTTGATAGAGACGTTGACCCAAGAGGTGTTCAAGGCCGAGAAGAAAGCGTATGAGAAAGTGATACGTATGATCTCTCATGAGGTGAATAATACGACCGCGGGTATCACCTCTACCTTGGATACGTTGGAGTCTACTTTCAGCGGGATGGAAGATATGGAGGATGTCTGCGAGGTTTTGCGGGTCTCCATAGAACGCTGCTATAGCATGAGCCATTTCATCACCAATTTCGCCGATGTGGTGCGTATACCCGAACCCCAAAGTCGTCCGCAAGAATTGAACCAAGTGGTGTCCGCTTGTAAACGCTTTATGGAGACAGTTTGCCAGAACCGGAATATCGAGATTGTTATGGATCTGAGCGAGGAATCTCCAGTCGTGAATTTGGATAATTCATTATTCGAGCAAGTCTTGGTCAATATTATCAAGAATGCCGCCGAATCCATCGACCGGGACGGAAAGATCTATATCCGGACGACAGTGCGTCCTACCTGCTTGGAGATAGCCGATACGGGCAAGGGCATCGACAAGGAAACGGAAACGAAACTGTTCAGCCCGTTCTTCTCTACGAAACCGAACGGACAAGGTATCGGCTTGATCTTTATCCGTGAGGTGCTGTTAAAACATGATTGCCGATTCTCTCTCCGCTCTTACGCGGATGGATTGACAAGGTTTAAGATTTGGTTTAGTTGAAATAATCCCTTTATGGTTTGAGGTTTTTCCCTTGTAGGCTAAGGCTGTATTCTTACAGGTGTTAGCCTTTTTGTCTGCTTGTATTCATCATGCAACAGCCGTTGCATGATCATCTACCAACTGTTGCACGATCTTCTACCAGTCGTTGCATGATCGTCCAACAGTTGATAGATGATGGATGTCTCTTGAGGAAAAGTCTAAAGATAGGGATGGAAAGGGCTAAAGGATATGGAGGTTTTGGACAAGCTGTACTGGATTTTATACTATCTTTGGGCCGTATAAATGCAATAGAAATCTAATCTTGAATATCATGAAGAAAGTAGTATCTGTATTATTTATCCTTGCGATTATCGTATTTTCTGTATTAATGGTAAGCTATTCGAGTGATCAAAAGCCGGAGAAAGTTCTTCGCCATGTTGTTATGTTCGGTTTTAAGCCGGATGTGTCCGAGGCGCAGGTGAAAGAGGTTGAGGATGCCTTTTGTAAGTTGCCTTCTCAAATCGACTTGATCAAAGGATATGAGTGGGGAACGGATTGTAGTCCGGAGGGATTGCAACAGGGCTTGACTCATTGCTTTTTCTTGACTTTTCATTCGGATGCGGATCGGGACGCCTATTTGGTACATCCGGCGCATAAAGCATTTGGCAAGGTGTTAGGAGGGAAGGCATCGGCGGTTACGGTGTTGGATTATTGGACGAAATAAAAAGAATGGGCGGGATGAATCGATGAGTCACCCCGCCCGTTTTTATATTCCTTAGTTACTTTATATTATAACCATTGATTCATGAACTGATCCATCTCTTCCGCATGGGCTTCTAGGCTTTGAAGTAGCTTGAATTGGGCTTTCGTACGGATTAAGTTATGTTTCGGGCTATGGATCTTGTAATAGGTATCGCCGTTGATATAATCGGTTAAGAAACGAACGGTCTGCATATAAGTCAATAAGCGTCCACCGTAAGGTAGCAATTTGATCTCGGTAGGAGTTAAGAACGCCTTGGCCTTTTCCATGTATCCACGGGTATAGGCTTTGAATATCTCCATATTAACGTTTACGTTATCCAGATTCTCATCGTCCTCGGCACCCGTATTGGCTCCGGTACGGATAAAGTCGCCGATATCGGAAAGGACGAAGCCCGGCATCACGGTGTCCAAGTCGATCACGCAAAGCACCTTGTCGCTATCAGCGTCAAACATCATATTGTTAACTTTTGTATCGCAATGGTTCGTGCGTTTCTTCAATTGGCCCTCACGGTACAGGCGTTCTTGAATGCACATCGCTTCGGCACGTTTCTCGATCTCCTCTACCAAATCTTTCACCTCTTCCAACCGGCCTGCCGGATTAGCGGCTACAGCCTCATGGAATTGTCGCAAGCGGAACTCCATATTATGGAAATCCGGGATGGTCTCGCCCAGCGTACCCTCGGGTATATCGGACAACATGGTCTGGAAATCACCGAACGCTTTGCCAGCCTCATAAGAAAGCTCAGGAGTTACTTCCTCATAGCTTTTGCTGCGAGGGATGAATAGGCATACCCGCCAATAACTATCTCCATCGAAATAATATTTTTTCCCGTCTTTAGTCGGCAAGAAGGTTAATACCTTACGGTCGATATCCGTTTCACCTTTTTCCTCCAGCTTTTTGCGGATATGAGTGGTAACCACATGGATGTTATTTTGCAGCATATCCACATTGGTGAAGATTAAATGGTTGATACGCTGTAGCACGTATTTGATCTCCCCTTTCTCGTTGGTCACTTTCAATGTATCATTAATGTGTCCGTTTCCGAATGGTTCAGCGGAAACTACTTTCTCGTCCAACTGGAACTGATCCAAGATGTTTAGTAATTGTTCTTTCGTTTTTGCCATGATATTTCATTATGTTAACTCCGGCAAAGATACAAAAAAAGGCCACGATACAAATCGTGACCTTTTTTTATTTCTTAAAGAAAGAAATCTTATTTCTTGTTACGGTTACCATAACGGCTCATGAACTTATCAACACGTCCGGCTGTATCGACCAACTTAGACTTACCAGTGTAGAACGGGTGAGAAGTGTTAGAGATCTCGACCTTTACCAACGGATAAGTTACGCCGTCGATCTCGATCGTCTCTTTTGCGTTAATAGTAGAACGAGTGATGAATACATCATCGTTTGACATGTCCTTAAATACTACAGGACGATAATTTTCAGGATGAATACCTTTTTTCATTGCTTTATTATCTATTTTAATTTATACTCTGTATATATTTGGTAACCGGTATTTTGGCTTGCAAAGGTAAGGGTTTGCCACAAACAAACAAAGAAAATCGTATTATTTTTTTCAAGGGCGTTGATTTTGTGTTATTTTATATGCTTTGAAGCATCATTTGTCGTGAATCTTGATTATCTTTGTGCAAGTTTTTAATCATTAACGTAATAACATAATAACAACTATGGTAAATTACAAAGATTTGGGCTTGGTGAACACAAAAGAAATGTTCGCTAAGGCTATCAAGGGCGGATATGCTATCCCTGCTTTCAACTTCAATAACATGGAACAGATGCAGGCTATCATCAAGGCTGCTGTAGAGACAAAATCTCCGGTTATTTTGCAAGTTTCAAAGGGCGCTCGCCAGTACGCAAACGCTACTTTGCTTCGTTACATGGCACAGGGTGCTGTTGAATATGCTAAGGAATTAGGTTGCCCGAATCCTCAGATCGTTCTTCACTTAGACCATGGTGATACGTTTGAGACTTGCAAGAGCTGTATCGACTCTGGCTTCTCATCTGTAATGATCGACGGTTCTCACCTTCCTTATGAAGAGAACATCGCTTTGACTAAGAAAGTTGTTGAGTACGCTCATCAATTCGATGTAACTGTAGAAGGCGAGCTTGGTGTATTGGCAGGTGTTGAGGATGAGGTTTCTTCAGACCACCACACTTATACCAATCCTGAGGAAGTTATCGACTTCGCTACTCGTACGGGCTGCGATTCTTTGGCTATCTCAATCGGTACTTCTCACGGTGCTTATAAGTTCACTCCGGAGCAATGTACGATCGACCCTGTTACAGGTAAGATGGTTCCTCCTCCATTGGCATTCGACGTTTTGGACGCTGTTATGGAGAAACTTCCGGGATTCCCTATCGTTCTTCACGGTTCTTCTTCTGTTCCTCAGGAAGAGGTTGAGACTATCAACAAATTCGGTGGCGCTTTGAAGGCTGCTATCGGTATTCCTGAAGAGTGGTTGCGTAAGGCTGCTACATCTTCTGTATGTAAGATCAATATCGACTCAGACTCTCGTTTGGCGATGACTGCCGCTATCCGCAAGACTTTCGCTGAGAAACCGGCTGAATTCGATCCTCGTAAATATCTGGGCCCGGCTCGTGATAACATGGAGAAACTTTACAAACACAAGATCATCAACGTTCTTGGTTCTAACGACAAGTTATAATCGGAAGTTTCTTGATATAAATAAAGAAAGCCATCTCGGTATCGGGATGGCTTTTCTTTTGGTCTGTAGTTTAGTCTTTTAATACCTTACGAAGCGCTTCCAACATCGGATCTACGGTAAGATCGTTGCCGGTAGCTTGCTTGATCCACACATTCGGGGTGAGGCGGCCTTGCTTGAATATCCGGCTAACCTCATTCGCGAAATCCTTGCCATTGAGGTAGTTCTCTAGCTGGAACTCGATAATCTGTCCGAAAGCGTAGGCGGAAAGGTAGAGCGGATAACCGATCATATGGGAGTAAATCGCTAGAACGGTCTCGTCTTTTACACCGAATACCGGAGCGTAATACTTATTCCAGATTTCCTTGGAAAGACGGATCACGGCCTCCTGTAATTCCCCGGCAGTAGCGTTAGGATGTGCGTACATCCATTTCCATACGGAGATATCCAGCATGGAAACACCGCAAATCTCATACATGCTCCATATCTTATCCAAGATATCCATCTTTTCTTTTTCCGGATTCTCGTCTTTTATGCCCAGTAACTCAAGGTCTCTTTTCTGGAAGACAAAGGCCAGCGCTTCGGTGAAAGCCGTATTGGGAACTCCGTTGAGCATATAATAATCGACATCATATAATGAGATCGTTTGCTCTACGTTATGTCCGAACTCGTGGATGGCGATATTATATCCTTTGTAATCCATCCCTTGTGAAGGGATACGGGTACGTAAACGGGAACGCTGGCCTTTCATGGAGGCTCCCCACGCATGACCGGAACCACGGGCGGGATCGACTGCGATCTTATCCGCCAGATATTGGGCACGATCGGGGCTGAATCCTAGTTTCTGTAAGATTTCCGGTAGCTTCTTTTCCATCGTTACCGCATCGGGATACAGGGTACGGGTTTGCTCGTTTAGCTTGTTCTCGTCCAGATTGCTACGGGCCTTGAAGCCATCGTACCATATATCGTAGGCTTCCAGTTTGCGTCCGAGGCGTTTGGAGATGATTTTCCCCACTTCCTTTAGTTCGGGGGCGGAAAGGAACTGATCGAACAGGGCTTCTACATCGTTGACATCTATTTCCATATCTTCCGTGAACTTACGGTCTATATAAGTGTTTCCCGTATATTTGTCTATACGCTGCATGGCGTTGAAATTATTCAACATTTTCTGATAGCGGGCCGGGCTTTCAGGGGTACCTTCTAGTTCATTTCCAGCTTGGGATAACGTATTGGCGTACGGGTTCCATTCGTAACGATCCGAGTTGATCACCTCTTTCGGGATTTCTTGCGAGATGATTCGCTTCATGACCTCATATACCATCCGTTGTTTTTCCAATCCCTCTTTTCCTTTGTTATAATTGGCCTTGATCTCGTCGCGAAGGTTCCAATGGCAAAGTAAGCGCATGTCGGAGGGGAAAATGGTTTTTCCTTTAGGAGTTAGTAAATGCCCCATATAGATATTATAATCTGCGATGTAAATATCTGCGTCACTTTCCGTATCGGCGGCGGCTTGCTTTACTTCCGCCGGTATCCGTTCCGTAAACATATCGCCCAGACGGGCGTAGGCCCATGCTTTACGGTCATCACCTAACGCCTCTTTCTCCTTGAGAGTAAGTTGGGGAAAGTTGAGGGCGATGATGAAGCCGATCTTGTTGGCGTATAGATCGTCCATTAGGTGGGAACTGGGGCTGTAGGACCCGAATTTCTCATCGATGGCGTGTAGAGGTCCGGTATCTAGGTTCAAATTTCGTTGCAGACAGAGTACCATCTCGTTGAAATTGCCATTGATACCTTCAATATACTCGCTGATCTTGAGGAAAACTTGGTCTTTTTCGGCGGGATCGGATAGATAATTCTCCCGGCAGAAGGTTTGAAACGCTTGCTCATCCCCATCGGAGGTTTGCCAGAGGCGGGCTACTTGCTCGACACCCTTTGTGATTCCTGCTTGATTCTTAGCGTCCTTGGCTATTAGCTCGTCAATCGTAGCTTTTACGATAGAAGGCTGGATGCTGGCTTGCCCTTGCATAAAGCTAAAGGCGCAGGCCAGTAACATACAAATACGTACGACTTGCTTTCTCATGGTATGTTTGTATAAAGTTATTTAAAACAAATGTATGAATAATATTCGTATCTTTGGCCGATTTTTCTAATTGAGTAAAAAACAAAGAGATGAAAAAGTTACTATGTATGTGGATGGTCGTATGCGGCCTTTTGTTGATTCCCGGAAACATGAAGGGACAGTCCTTGAAAGATATCTTAAATTCATCTGCCGTAAAGAACGCCGTGACTTCTGTCACCGGAGGGAAAGCCGTGACTTTCGAGAATTTACAGGGAACTTGGATGTATGTGAACCCTGCCCTGCAACTGGAAGGTGATAATGCCTTGAAGAATGTAGCGGGAAGCTTGGCTGCTACCGAGGCAGAGAAGAAAATGAAGGAATATTGCGCGAAAGTAGGTATCGTGGAAGGTGTATTTAATTATGTCTTTAATTCGGATAGTACGTTTACGAGCGCGTTGAAAAGGGGAAGCCTGAAAGGTACTTACTCGGTGAGTCCGGAAGATAAAACGGTGACGTTACGGTATACGGTGGGTAATAAGAAGCTGACCGTTTCTACGCTTACCGCCCATGTCGTCCTTTCTGGTAATGAGTTGACATTGCTTTTTAACGCGGATAAATTACTGAAGTTCTTGAGCACGGTTTCTTCTATATCCAGCAATACGACCTTGAAAGCTATCAATAAGTTGGCAAGTGAATATGATGGCATGATGCTGGGTTTCGATTTGAAGAAATAATGTAATATGATACGATTTATACCGAGGCGTTATTGGGCAGTAATAGCGGTTGCGTTGGCATTGACCATGTCCGTGTTGGACGGTACGATTGTCAACGTGGCGCTTCCTACCTTGTCCCGTGAATTCGGGACATCCCCTTCCTCCACGATCTGGATTGTCAACGCTTATCAGCTGACGATTACGATGTCTCTTTTATCATTCTCCGCTTTGGGAGATATTTATGGATATAAGCGGATTTTCTTGATCGGGACGACAATATTCTGCTCAACGTCATTATTCTGTGCCTTATCCTCGTCTTTCGCCATGTTGACGGTCGCGAGAATATTGCAAGGGATCGGAGCCTCGGCTATCATGAGCGTGACGACCGCTTTACTTCGTATTATTTATCCTCCTCAATATATAGGGCGGGGAATGAGTATCAATGCCATGGTCGTGGCGGTATCGATTGCTGCCGGGCCGTCGTTGGCGGGTGCTATCTTATCAGTCGCTTCTTGGAATTGGTTGTTCGCTATCAACGTACCTTTAGGGATTTGCGCGATTATAACGGGTTATTTTCTTTTGCCTCAAAATCCTTGCAAGGATGGGCCGAAACGAAAGTTTGATAAGATCGGTGGAATCTCGAATGCCTTGACTTTCGGATTGCTGATTTATTCGTTGGAAGGCATCGCCCATCATGAGAACTGGAGAATGATCGCTTTACAGGTTCTTCTTCTATTGGTGATCGGAACATTTTTTATCCGCAGGCAACTACGGCAGGAGGTTCCGATATTGCCATTGGACTTGATGCGGATTCCGATATTCGCCTTGTCCGTATTATCCTCGATTACTTCATTTACGGCACAGTTGTTGGCGATGGTATCATTACCTTTTTATTTGCAAAATGTAGCCGGAAGAAATGAGGTGGAGACGGGGCTGCTGTTGACTCCTTGGCCGGTAGCGACGATCTTGATCGCTCCGGTGGCCGGGAGGCTGATCGAGAAATATCATCCCGGATTGTTAGGCGGTATCGGAATGGTGGTGTATGCGACCGGACTTCTTCTATTGGCTTTATTGCCGGAGCAACCCACCAATATGGATATCGCTTGGCGATTGATGCTTTGCGGTATGGGTTTCGGCCTGTTCCAGACCCCGAATAATAGTACGATGATATCGGCCGCCCCTCGTTCCCGGAGTGGTGGGGCGAACGGTATGCAAGGTACGGCACGACTGCTGGGGCAAACGCTGGGGACGACATTTGTCGCTTTGATCTTTAGTGTCACCTCTGCGACCGATAGTATGCCGATTTGTATGTATGTGGCGGTCGGTTTCGCTTTAGTCGCCGCTATCGTGAGTTGTCTCCGTATCTCACAGCCCGTTCCCATGCGTGGAAGGTGAGTAGGAAGATACGATTTCTAATAGGGTCTCACCGTAGTTCTCTATGATCTTTTTGCCGATTCCGGGTATCTTCAACAGTTCTTTCGAGTTCGTGGGCAAAGTGTTGCAAACGCCAATTAAGGCTTTCTGTTGCAAGATCGTGTAAGGAGGCAACTCCTTTTCTACGGCAAGCTCGTATCTCCATTGTTTCAAACGGGCATATAGCTCAGGATGTAAGACATCCGTGGAGACGGGGATCTTTTCCGCTTCCGTCGATTTCCGCGTCGATTTCTGCTTGCTGGCAACAGCCGACTCCTCAATGTTCGCTTTAGCCTTGGCGGATAGATAGTCGATGAGACGAAAACCATCTTGGCAGGCTTTTAATGTAGCGACCTTGATCGTAAGCTCATCGCTGAAAGCTTTTAATGCGGATGTAAATGCCTTACGGGCCTCTTTATTGTCGATCTCTACATCGGAAGCCTCTATCAAAGGGAGGCAATAGGTCTCGATCTTTTCCAGAAAGTAAGCGCAACCTTTTCGGATGCGGTCTTGTATATGCTCGTCCGTATCATAGAGATTCGTGCTGGAGATCATACGGGTGAGTTGCTGGCAGAAACGTTCGCCTACTTCTACTATATCCGAACGGAAATAATCCCGTACCCGGGGATATTGGTTGCTTAATTCCGGGTATAGTTTTTGCAGATGGGTGTATGCCGCGTAAGATGTATATTGCAACTTTTGTTGTACGGGATTGAAGTCGAATAGCTCGGTTGCCAATCTCAAATAATACTGTTGTTGGGCTTGACGCAGTTGGTCTTCACACGGTTGACGCTCCGAGAGGGAAGAGGTATAACTTAATATCTTCTCATCGCTAATCATGGCGTTTCGAGTGATCGGGCTACTTAATACCATTCCTTCCAATGTCTTGCAACGGCTCAAGGCAACGTAGACTTGTCCGTGTGAGAAGGCGGCGGATGCGTCGATGATGGCATGCTCGAAAGTCAAGCCTTGGCTTTTATGGATCGTGATCGCCCAAGCGGTTTTCAGTGGGTATTGGCTGAAAGAGCCGGCGATTGTCTCCGTGATATCCTTCGTGTTCTCGTCGATCGTATATTTCACGTTTGTCCATGTCTCCCGGTCTACGGTGATATCGTTTCCTAATTCGTCGGATACGATAATCTTGCTCGGGCTGATGAAGACAATTCGGCCGATCTTTCCGTTATAATATCGCCTTTCGCCGGAAGAGTCGTTTTTTACGAACATGACTTGAGCGTCTTGCTTTAGCTCCAATACCTCGTCGGTCGGGTAGGAGTAAGCTGGAAAGTCATCCTTGATCTCCGCCTTGTACGTATAAGCCGGGCCGGGTAATTCTTGCAACTTCCGGTTATTGATTTGCTGGGCTTGATAATTATGGGTTGTCAGCGTGATATAACCTGCTTTGTCATTTGGTTTAAAATTGGGGATATAACGTTGGTTTAAGGTGTGTAGCGTATTCTCGTCGAAGCGGTTTTCCCGGATATTGTTCAATAAGTGTACGAACGTATCGTCCGCTTGGCGATATACTTGAGTTAATTCGATGCAAAGATAATCACTTTCGGAAAGAGCCTTACTGTCAAAAAAGAAGGGAGAGGCGTAATGTTCTCTCAACAAATTCCATTCGTCCTCCTTCGCTACGGGGGCTAATTGTTGTAAATCTCCGATCAATAATAATTGAACGCCCCCAAAGGGTTTATTCCTATCCCGATAACGACGTAGCATATCACTGATAGCATCCAGCAAATCGGCACGTACCATACTGACCTCATCAATCACGAGCAGGTCCATACTACGGATGATATTGATCTTATCCCGGCTGAATTTATGAGAATAGGATTTATTTTGCCCGGAGGCCATTTCGCTACCCGGTATATACGGTCCGAAAGGTAGCTGAAAGAAGGAGTGAATGGTTACCCCTCCCGCATTAATCGCCGCCACTCCGGTAGGTGCTACCACAATCATCCGTTTTGGGGAAGTCTCTTTAAGTTTTTTCAAGAATGTGGTCTTTCCTGTTCCCGCTTTTCCGGTAAGGAAGATGTTGGTTCCGGTATTTTCCAGATAGTTGAAGGCAAGGTCCAATTGTAAATTCGTCTGCATCATATTTAAGCTGTTTAGGTGAATTCACAAATGTACGTATAATCTTTCAAACGTCCTTCTCAAATGGAAAATAAACGGAGTAACTGCGCTAAAATCTACATCCCTTTTTCCTTTTTAGGAAGAGATTGATATACGATATCGTAGGATTGTTTTATAAGCTCTTTGATCTTGTTGTCGGGTACATCTTGATTAAAATAGACACTAATCCAGTATTTTTTATTCATATGCCAACCGGGTGTTATGCCAGAGTATCGAGCTTGCAACTCTCCCGATTCATTCGGGTCACATTTGATACAGCAAAAATCAAATACTTCGATATTTACGAAGCAGAACCATTTACTTCCTACATAAAAGCAAAGAACGTCCCGACTGTATTTATCAGGAACATTCGTGAAAGGCATTTTTTCATAAACACCATTCAACGAAAGGCAATATTCCCTAAACTCTTCAATATTCATAACATTCGTATGTATGATAGATTATAGCGATATCCTATAGACTAAGAAACTCAATGGTTGGACGGAGACTTCAGTAGCGGGAGCCTCTAGTTCCACCGCTGATTCAATGGGTATGACTGTTTCCGGTTTACCCAATGTGTTCTTCGCTTCTAAGTCTGAGGCATGTAAGACCATCAACTTTCCTTTATGCTTGCCGGATGAGATTCCGTTTAGGTTTAATTGGATCTTTTTGCTCTGGATGCCGGTATTGACGATTTTGATGATGAGCTCGTTTGTGCCTTTGTCGAGGGCGGCTGTGGCGAATAGCTCGCTTTGCCCGGTAACGGCTTCTTTGTTCATCGTCTGGGGCAATACGTTTGTTCCGGCATTGTGCCCGTATAATTGTTGTACATAGTAGTTAGGAGTTTTCACGATGTTTAGGTTGTCGAACCAGATTAAGTCCGGACGCCATTGCCACGCATCGACATGTGCGAATAAAGGGGCGTATGTACATAATTCCACCACGTCGGCATTCCGTTCAAGACCGGTCATAAACGCAGCCTCGCATAATGCGGTCAGGAAGCTATTCTCCCGGTTAGTCGGGTGGCAAGCATATTCACCGGCGAACACTTTGGGGCCTTGCCGATCATACGAATCATATCGTTTGGCACTATTTAGGAACCATTCCGGTGAGCGATAGAAATGTTCATCCACCAGATCTACTTTTAAGCGTTTCATCTCCGGCCATAGATATTCGAAATCTTTTCCTTCCGAATCAGGACCGGAACTGCCGATGATTTTGATCTCCGGATATTTGGCTCGGATGGCTTTCACGAATGGTTCGAGGCGTTCGGGATATAATGGTCCCCATTGCTCGTTGCCGATAGCGATAAATTTCAGATTAAAAGAAGCCGGATGCCCCATATCCGCACGCACTTTGCCCCATTGGGAGGTAATCGGGCCATTGGCGAATTCGATTAAGTCCAAGGCATCGTCTATATAAGGTTGTAATTTATCTACCGGCACATGCTGGTCCATACCCTCATTCTCAAACTGGCATGACAGCCCGCAATTCAATACAGGCAGGGGCTCGGCTCCGATATCTTCGCTTAATTGGAAATACTCAAAGAATCCCAAACCGTAAGATTGATAATAATCCGGGAATTTCTTGTGAGGAAATGTATAATTCCATCGGCTGATATTGATAGGCCGGTTCTCTACGGGGCCTACCGTATTTTTCCATTGGTAGCGTGTGGCGATGGTTGTACCCTCAACGATACATCCACCCGGGAAACGAAAGATTCCCGGCTTTAGATCTTTCAACGCTTGTGCCAGATCGCGGCGTAGGCCGTTCGTGCGATTGTTGAATGTTTTTTCCGGGAAAAGGGAGATATGTTCCAGATCCAAAGTACCTGCCGTTTCCATCGTGATGCGTAGGCGTGATTTAGCCTCGGTAGCTTTGGGAGACAAGATAACGGAATATTTCTTCCAGTCTTTTCCTTTTATATCTAGGTGTTGTGTCTCATAAATATCGTTATCCCTGTTTACTAATTCAATACGTAGTTTGATCGGGTTATTGGTCTCGGTACGGGCATATAAGGAAAAGTCGTAATTTTCGTCAGCCTTTATACCGATACCTTTGAAGCCTTCGTTCTCCAGACCGGTTCTGGTGATTTGCCCGGTATAAGTCAGGTGTGCGTAATGGGGTTTTTGTTGAAACAGGGATTCTTCTCAGCTATACTTACATCGCCGAAAGGCTCCCAACCTCCCCATGGATTCTCAAACTCGAAGGAGCGGTTCTTGATTAGCTCCGCATACAATCCTCCATCTGCCCCGAAATTGATATCCTCGAAGAAGATTCCATACATGGTTGACTGGATAGGCGAGCCTACTTTCTGTATATCGATGTCAAACTCATGGACAGGAACGATGTCTTGTGCGGTCATGCAGTTTACACCTACACTTAAGAGGAATAAAGCCGCGGTTTTTTTCATGTTCTTTCTTCTCATATTCTATGTTTTTCAATAAATAAAGATTTAGACAATCAAATTCGCTATCATCTGTATAAACAAGATCAGGAATACCATCGCTATCGGATAAACCGTTGCGTAAGCCACGCTTGGGGCTGGGCTGTCTGTCATAGAATCTGCGGCGGCAAGTCCCGGGGTACTGGTCATACCACCGGCGATTGTTCCGACTAAATCGAGAATGTTGATCTTAAAGAAATAATATCCAGCTAATACGGCTATAATCATAGGGATCATTGTTATAGCGATACCGACTCCGAATAAAGTTAAACCGCTTGATTGGAAAGTGGAAACCAGATTTACACCGGCGGATGTCCCGACCTCGGAGAGGAATAGCAATAATCCCAATTGGCGAAGCAGGTTATTAGCGGAACCGGACATTGACCAGATGATCGGACCTGTTTTTCCGATGGCGCTTAATACCAAGGCAACCATAAGGATACCGCCGGTTAGTCCCGGAGAGAATGAGAAGGAATCCGAGAAGGATATATTTAATTTTCCAAACAATACGCCTAATACGATACCCATAGCGATCGGGAAAAAGTCTGTATCCGAAAGACGTTTCTCATCATTGCCAATGAATTGGGCGAGTTCATTTACGCTTTCTTTCTCGCCGGCGACCATCAACTTATCTCCAAACTTCAACACCAAATTAGGTTCCGGGGAAAGGTCGATTCCGCTTCGACGTACACGGGTTACCGTACAGCCGAAAGTACCTTGTAAATTTAAATGGCCTAGCGATTTATTGATAATGCTCTTATTGGTCAGTAACAGGGATTGCAAGGTCTGTCCGCCACTTAACGGCAGATCTCCCTCGATACGTTCTCCCAACAATAATGTCAGTTGCTCCAAGGCTTTGTCGTTACCTACGGCCTTCAGTAAATCTCCCTCGTTAAGCGTGGTATGGGGAGTTGGCATAGATATGACATTGTCGTGTTTTATACGGGAGACTACCGCTCCGGTCATGGCCCGTACCTGCAATTGTGCCAAACTCTTTCCGCAGATGTTTTTATTCGTGACTTTAAATGCGGCGGTATGTAATGTAGGATATTGGCTTTTCCGTTGGGCTTCCAGCGCTTTAGCCTCGGCTATCAAATCCTTGCGAAGCATTTTGGGCAATAGTTTCACGAAAAGGATCACGCCGATTACGCCGAACGGATAAGCGATGCCATAGGCGATGGATGCTGCGGATGATTGCGTGGAGTCGATCGCTACCGCTAAACCGGGCGTACTCGTCAATGCCCCGGCGATCAGACCGACGATACTCGGGGTATCGATATCCAAGATATACTTGAATAAGATTCCTGTCAAGCATGCCGAACCGACAATTAATAACGTCAGGATAATGAGTGTCTTGCCTTTGGAACGGAAGGAGTCGAAAAATCCGGGGCCCGCTTGGATACCAATGGTAAAGATGAATAACACCAACCCCATATTCCCTAATTCCTTGGGTATGATAACCCCAAAATGACCGAATAACAGGGCGATGAAAATAACTGCCGATACATCTAGCGAAAGACCTTTGATCTGTATCCGGCCTAGCATGAATCCAAGCGCTATGATCAGAAACAGGGCAAAATAAGAAGACTGAAGTAATGTTTCAAACATGTCAGATAGTTTTGAAGTGAAGCTATTAATGATGCAAAATTAAACTTTTTAGCCCATTCGGGCAACGGCTTGGCAGGATTTCTGTACCTTTGTGCCATATTTTAGAAAAGAGAAAGTAAAGAGCATAAGCGTGAGACGATATTTTATATATCTGGGATATAACGGAAAGAATTTTCGGGGCTGGCAGATCCAGCCGAATGGTATGACGGTGCAGCAATCTATAGAGGAGGCCTTGGCCATCTTGATGCGTAAGCCCGTGCCTATTGTGGGGGCCGGCCGTACCGATGCCGGCGTACATGCCCGCTTGATGATCGCACATTTTGATTGGGAGGAACCGATCGGGGATTTGGTATTCCTCGCGGAAAAATTGAATAGGCTCCTGCCCAAAGATATCGCCGTTTATAAGATCGTGCCGGTCGTACCGGAGGCGCATGCCCGCTTCGACGCTACCTCGCGAACCTATAAATATTATGTTACGACAAAGAAAGACCCGTTTAATCACGAGCTGGTTTATAAGCTTCCCGGTCGTTTGGATTTCGAGGCGATGAACGAGGCGTGTAAGGTCTTATTCGATTATATCGATTTTACGAGTTTCAGTAAGTTGCATACGGATGTAAAGACGAATAATTGCCATATCCAACATGCGGATTGGACGCAAGAAGGGGATATTTGGGTGTTTACGATCCGTGCAGACCGTTTCCTTCGTAATATGGTGCGTGCGATCGTTGGTACTTTATTGGAAGTCGGAAGAGGACGTTTAACGATAGACGGCTTCCGAAACGTGATTGAGGCAAAGGATCGTTGCAAGGCCGGAACCTCCGTGCCGGGACACGCCCTGTTCTTGGTAGATGTCACGTACCCGGAAGAACTCTTTCCAGTGGAGGATTAAACCATGTGGTTAGCTCTAGCCTTCCTCTCCGCCTTCTTGTTAGGTTGTTACGAGGTCAATAAGAAAATGTCGTTAAATGGGAATGCCGTTATTCCCGTTTTATTCTTCAATACGCTCATAAGCAGTTTGATTTTCGTCCCGTTCATCTTGCTCTCTTTTTATACGGATTGCTTGGACGGGACGATGGTGTATGTACCCCGTGCCTCTTTGGAGGACCATCTGAAGGTATTGATAAAGGCGGTGATCGTCTTATCCTCTTGGATATCGGGGTATTTTGCCTTGAAACATTTGCCGCTGACGATAACCGGGCCGATCAAGGCCAGCCAGCCCGTGCTTACATTACTGGGTGCGATGCTTCTGTTCGGGGAACGGCTGAATCTATTTCAATGGGTCGGAGTCTTGCTTTCTATCGCTTCCTTTTATCTCCTTTCCTCATCGGGGAAGAAAGAGGGGATTCATTTTGCCCATAATAAATGGATCTTCTTCACGGTCCTGTCTATCTTGACCGGGGCGATGAGCGGATTGTATGATAAGCATTTGATGCGTAGTATGGATGTAATGACGGTACAAGTCTGGTTTAATGTCTATCAATGTGTTATCATGTCATTTATCCTGTTGTTTCTATGGTATCCGAACCGGAAAAAGAGCACGCCTTTCCAATGGCGATGGAATATCATCTTTATCTCCGTATTCTTATGCGTGGCGGATTGGGTGTACTTTTATGCTTTGACATTCCCGGATTCCATGATCTCGATCGTATCGATGGTACGTCGGAGTAACGTATTGGTGACATTCTTGGCGGGAGCCATCTTCTTCCATGAAAAAAACTTAAAGAACAAGGCGATCGACTTATTCCTTGTGTTGTTAGGAATGATATTCCTATATTTGGGGACAAAATAGAAAATTAGATAATGAGACGAGTTATAGTTACGTTGTTGATCTGTGTCTTTGCGTTGGGAATGAACGCACAAGATATGACAAGTGTGTTCACGGCGATGCCAGACCAATACATTCCTCAATTGGAGCACGCTTGGCGAAAGGATTTGGTGGATCTTTATACTTCAGGAAAAGAATCCCGGCTGAAAAATACGATGAATGGCTTTTCTACCTTGCGAAAGCTAACGAACGATTACCTTTTGCTACAGACTACGGAGCGTAGCACGGTAGAGATGAAATTACTTCCCTTGGTAAACAATACCTACGTGGTTTGTATGATCTCTACGGTAAACGGCCCGGTTCCGGATAGCCGTATCGAGTTTTTCACGACCAATTGGGAGCCTTTGGCAACATCCGATTTATTCACGCAGCCAACTTCCGATTGGTATATCAAGCAGGGAATAGATAAGAAAGACGAAGCCTATCAAGAGGCCGCCTCACATTTGGATATGGATTTAATTCAATATCGATTGAGTCCGGATGATCAGACTTTGACCGCCATTTATACGACTCCTCAATATCTGAGCCAAGAGGCTCGTGAGAAAATAGAGCCGTATCTCAGTGAACCGAAAGTCTATACGTGGCAGAAATATCATTTTCAGTAATTCTTTCCTTATCCATCCACTCCGATATAGTTCATGAGGTTTTACTGCAACCCGCTTTGCAGTACTACTGCACGTGGGTTGCAGTAGTACTGCGATAAAGAGTCTTTTTTTAATGGGTAGGAGAGACTAAGATCCCTTCTTCATTAAAAAGAATTGTTATATCTCGGTCTCCTTGCTCCAGCTCGAACTCATAAGAGAGTCCTTCCGCTTTTTGAATGACATGGATATCATCGATTTGATAAGAGGCATATGCGGAGGCCTTGAATGCGGTCATCACGATATCGGGTACTTGGGAAGAGCGTATTTCCCACTCCGTATATAACCATTTGTTCTGGGTATCCAGCCAAACTTCCTTATGGATATTCTCATGAAGGATATCCACCTCGGTACCTTTTGTCTCCATATCTATCTCAAGGATTGTCGCTCCCGGATACATCTCTGAAATGAGTTCCTTAATAGCGCTGGGGGTAACAGAGGGACGATGCTCGTTGTCGCCGTTACCATCGGTTACTTCCTTGATGAGAATACCACCTTCCGTATAATGTAGGTCTGCATCTTGCTCGCCATTTTCAACGTCGAGAACGTAAATGGTACCAGCGTCCGGACGTTCTAGCATATCTACATCGTCTATCTTCCATTTAGCGTATAGGCTTGCCTCGAAACTGTTTTTTACGGTTTGGGGCAAAGCGTTGTAAGGAAGATCGGTCTCTGTCAGCATCCAGTTGCCTTGCGGATCAAACCACGCTTCAGCCTCATATGAACCGGTGTAAAATTCTGCTTTGACATAGCCTGCCTCGTTCTCCCAACTGACACGTTGCGCATCCGGATATTTTGTGTCAAAGGCTTTTGTTACAATACTCTCAGGTGTGAATTTGTCATCATCGTCATCACATGACATGAATACGAATGAGCTGCAAACCAAAGTTGCCATTATGAATGCTTTTGTTTTCATACGATTGATTTTAATTAAAAATATATTAATACTTATCTTAGAGTGTCTATTAGTCATCGATATCAATCAAGTTCCCTTTTAAGTCGAATGTCATCTCAAGACCGTTATCTAGCTTTATCTCATAATCCCGTATCTCTTTTTCTATTTTAACAACCTTATTCGATGAATAGTTTTTCTTGATAAGGTCTTGTATTACCTCCGGAATGATCGCTGGCGGGATAGGGAGCCCATGCCGTTTAATCTCTTTCCATTCTCCTTTATGGTTAAACTCAACATTGGTCCCGTCCGTGAGGATCACGTCGTAACTGCTAATCCGGATCAGATTTTTCTCTATTTGGATATGCGATACTGGGATGTCTTTAAAATGATCCGATATGAATTGGCGGCTGGAAACCGGCAATATGTTGGTGTCACTCGTGATCTTATCGTTGCCGGCACAAGCCATGACAGATAATAATGATAAGACTATCAGTAAATAATTGATCCTTTTCATATGCCTTGTTTTTTATTATACCGCAAAGAAAAGGATGCATTTTGGAAAAAATTGGGAATTTCGGCCGTTAATAGAATAATAATGTGAATGTATGCATGCCATTTGCGTATTGGTAATCTATCCGGATCGAATATAGATCGACTATTGATTTGACAATGGCCAACCCAAGGCCCGTCGATTCTTGTTGTTTGCTTTGGCTGGCAAAACGGGCAAATAATAATTCCTTATCAAGGGTTTTGTCGATTCCCGTATTTGCGATTGTAAGCATACGGCGAGAGATCGTGATTCCTATATCCCCTTTCTCGTAATTATGGACATAGGCGTTTTTAATGAGATTGGTGATTAACGTAGTGGCCAGCGATTCATTCATGGTGCATACCAAACTCTCTTTTTCTGAAACTCGTAAGTGGAGAGCTTTTCTTTCGTATATGTCATTAATTCCTTCTAATATCTTATGGATAAGATGATTTAGGCAAATATCCCGGGTCTCGGGGAATTGTTTGTTATCTATCCGAGAAAGTAATAGGAGGGATTTATTCAACCGGATGATGCCGTTCAACGCTTGATGCAAGCCAGCGATCTCTTTCAGTTGATCTTCTGTGCAATCTGGATGTTCGCTTAATAATTCTAATTTGTTCATGCATACGGCCAATGGAGTTTGTAACTCGTGGGCGGCATTCTCTACGAAATGTCTTTGTTTGTTGTATAGCTTGTCGCTCTGGTTGACGCTTTCTTGAACGGTCTCGTTTAATATCTTAAATTCCTCGATGGGTGTAGGGTTGTTTAATGGAGGATTATATTTGCCTACTTGAAAACTTTTCAGCCAGCTTAATAGCTTATATAAAGGCTTAAAGCTTCTTTTGAATCCTCGATGGATCACGAATAAGATGCAACTTATCAATGCGATATATAAGACGGCCATGCTCCAGATAATCGTCTCGATCATATCTTCTTGTTCTAAGGTGGATAACTCCAGCGTCAGTTCGTAGAATTTACGATCTTTTGTCATGAAATAAGTGCGTAAGGCACGAACCGGTTCGTATTCTTGCTCTATCTCTATGTATACCGTAGTATCGTAGAACTCGTCCTTATCTAGTTTCGCTTCGCTTTCCGGAACCTCACGAATGTAGTACCGGGTCATGATATCCACATGATCTTTCAGCAATGTGCTGTCCGCTAAGGCGGAGCGGATGATAATCTCTTTGTAGTTCTCAAGGCTGTCATTTGTCTCGTCTTCTACCTCATGTAGAATCATAAGGCAGAAAACACATCCCCAAGCGGCGAAAATGACCAATATGGGGACAAATAAATTGCGGAGGGTGTAATGGATTAGCTTCATATTTATTCCTCGTCGGTCATTTTGTAACCGAAGCCATAGACCGCCTTTATTTCGGGGATGGCTCCGGCGGCTTTTAATTTCTTTCGCAAGTTTTTTACTTGGCTATAGATGAAGTCGAAATTATCGGCTTGGTCTATATAATCTCCCCAGACGGACTCGGCTAAAGTAGCTTTGCTGATCAAACGGTTGGGGTTGGATATGAAATAGTAGAGCAGATCGAACTCCTTACGGTTCAATACGATCTCTTTCCCGTTTATATAGACGGAATGTTTATCGGGATATATCGTTAGGTTCGCTAAAGACAGTTGCAATTCCCCATCTTGTTGCTTGCGGCGGATAACGCTCTTGATGCGGGCGTTCAATTCCGCCAGATGGAAAGGCTTGGTCAGATAATCATCGGCCCCAAGATCTAATCCTGTAACTTTATCCTCGATAGAGTCTTTTGCGGAGATAATGATGATACTGTCTTTCTTGCGTAAGGCCCTTAATTCCTTCAAAAGGGTAAGGCCGCTACCTCCCGGAAGCATGATGTCCAATACGATACAATCGTAATCATAATCATTTATTTTAAGAGAAGCTTCCCGGAAAGAGGAAGCGCTCTCTACCACATATCGTTCTTTTTCAAGAGAACGAACGATAACTTCTCTCAGTGCGTTTTCATCTTCGACTACCAGAATTTTCATAGGCTAGCTTGTTAATCACACAAAGCTACTGAAATATTCTGATAAAAATCTGGAATAAGAAAAGATTCAGTATCGTTCTACTTCAATAATTGGGCCTCTGAGTTAAACGTGAGACGAACCTCATTGTTCTCATGCTCTAGTTTGAATACGTAAAATGTTCCCGAAGGCTTGTCTATTTGTGTCACCTCATCTATCTTATATTCATGATAAGCCGAATTTGTTAGGTTATCCATGATGTCTACGGGAACATCTTCGGCATGGATATCGAATTTCGTACTTAGCCACTCGTTATTTTTGCCGAGCAGAACCTCTTTCTTAACGCCTTTATCCTTGATGTCGACTTCTACACCTGCGGCATCTTTATCGTAATCGGTAATGGTCGCCCCCGGATATTTTATCTGGATCACCTTTTGAATCGCTTGAGAGACCGATTTGTCATCGAAACCTTGTTTCTTTTGTTGGCAACCTACGGTGAGGAATAAGCAGCAGCTCATGAATAAAATGGCTGTAAATGATACTTTTAGTTTCATAACGTTTAAGTTTTCTATTACAAACAAACGGGTGACAGGCAAAGTTTTTTCCAAATAAGTTAATTTTCCATGATATGTTTTTCTTCCTTTGTCGTCTTGATTATAGAAATGGAACTTGAGACGTTTAAAATAACCGTACTACCTCTCCGGCAGAAGATGTTGAATTTCTCCCGGAGACTGGTTGAGGACGCAGCCGATGCTGAGGATGTGGTGCAAGAGGCATTCATAAAGCTTTGGTATATCCGGGAAAAACTGGATGCCTACCATAGCGTGGAGGCGCTGGCTATGCAGGTTACGAAAAATCTCTCATTGGATAAGATAAAGTTGCGAAAGCCGCAGGGATCGGAGTTGGAGAGCGTTACATTGATATCGGAAGCGGTAAGCCCGGACGAACAACTGGAGCAAAAGGATGCCGCCGAGTGCATACGGCGCTTGATCGCCCAGTTGCCCACTTTGCAGCAAACCATTATCCGGATGAAGGATATAGAAGGCTATGAGTTAGCCGAGATCGCGGAGATCACGGCTACACCGGTCGAGAATGTCCGGGTGAATCTCTCAAGGGCTCGGAAAAAGATACGGGAACAGTTTTTACAATTAAATAAACAAGAGAAATGGACATAGACGAGTTATTAAACCGATATTTTGAAGGAGAAACCTCTTCGGAAGAAGAGCGGGAACTTCGAGCCTTCTTTACTTCCGGGAATGTTCCGGACAGGTTGGCGGTCTATACGCCTATGTTTACCTATTTGGAGGAAGAGAGTCGGAAGGAACGACAGCCAGATGAGGCATTGATTCCGATTGATGAGGATATCCTTTTTATGCTGGATGCGGAAAAGGTGGAGGAAAAGAAGACATTTACTTTACGATCCGTGTTGTATTTGGTATCCGGTATCGCCGCCAGTTTCTTGCTGCTTTTGGGGCTTAACCATCTGTTGAATCCGGTAGATCCTTGCTTCTGCTCGGATAATTATGTCGTTATAAACGGTCGTTGTTATACGGATATTCATAAAGTTCGCTCCATGGCGCTGGAAGCTTTGCAGGAGGTGGCCACTCCTACGGACGAGTACTTCCCGGAAGTGGATCTTGATGAGGCCGATCGTGTGATTATAGATAACCAATTGGACGAGCTTCGTTCTTTATTTGATGATAATGAATAAAAATACTGTAAATATGAGACGGTTCAAATACATGTTATGGTTGCTGGTGGCGGTATTTTGCTTAATGCCTTGTGGTGTCTCGGCTGCCGAGACACAGAAAGATTTGAAGATTCAGGAAGTCTTTCAACGATATGGCAAAAAACGTAATGTCACGATGGTGGAGTTGTCTAACGAGATGTTGGAAACGTATGGCATGACTCGTTATAAGAGTATTACGATCAAAGATGATCCGGAAGCCCTGCGGTTTACCCGCCAATGTCTGGAAGCGGACCAGAAAGGGGCCCGGAAGATCAAAGAGGTGACGGACGATGGAGGGGTAGTCTCCGCTTATTACCAGTTGAAGGGCGTAGAAGCAGATATCAACCGTTTTGTCCTTTTTAAGGTCAGCAAGAAAGGGGTAATAACCTTGGTGTACATTGAGGGAGATTTGGATAGTGATGATTTAATCACGCTATTATTTACGAAGAAAGATTTATAAACAAACAAAACAGATAGGAAGATGAAAAGAATACTTTTAGTCTTAATGGCTTGCTTCCCGGTAATCGGGTTGATGGCCGCTGAGGTTGAGCCTTTGGCTGGGGATACGATTATCACCCTTGAGAGAAAACGTATCGAGGTGAAAGATAATGGCGATCGCATGAAAGTCAGGGTGTATGAGGTAGACGAGGATGGTGATTCCGTGGACGACGAGTTGATCTTCGAAGGGCATTACCGGGACGGACAAAGCTATGAACGCCGTAAACACGTGAAGTCTATCAATATCCCTGTGCCTACTTGGGATAAAGACTTCAATCCGCATTGGGCCGGTTTTGGAATGGGCTTCGCGAACTTCGCGGATGGGAGTTTACATGTAAATGATGTAGACGGAGTCTCCCTTCGTAGTGGAAACTCATTGGAATATAATTTGAATGTATTGGAAAAAGCGTTCCCGTTCTCTCGGTATCGTTGGGCGGTGGTGATCGGTGCCGGTATGCGTTGGAGCCGTTACCGGATAGATACGAATGAGTATTTCAAGGAGATAGACGGTGTTACGGCTTTACGTCCGGCTCCTGAGAGTGTTACGTTGAAAGCGAGTAAGCTGAATATCACGAGTCTGACCATTCCGTTGTTATTGGAATGGCAACCTAAAAAGCGTTCGAGTGAATTCTTCTTGTCTGCGGGTGTAGTCGGTGTGATCAAGACTTGTTCTTCCTCGAAGATCGTATATAATGACGCTTCCGGTAAAAAGCACAAAGAGAAAATGGATTCCGGTATGAATATCCGTCCGGTAACTATGGATTTCTTATTTCAAGCCGGTTGGGATTGGATCGGTCTTTACGCCAAGTACTCACCGATCGACCTCTTTGAAAATGGGAAAGGTCCGAAGGTGCATCCGGTTTCTATCGGCTTGCAGTTGCATTTGTAGGTCGTTGAGTTTTTGCGAGATAAAGAACGTACGATATGCCGGATCTTGTTAGCAAGGTTCGGCATTTATCTTGAAAAAACTTATTTTATACTTTTTTGATGGGGATCGGGAAGTATTGCAAACTTATCCGGCGATATGGCCATTTCTTAATCGTGGAAATAAGATGAACTTTGCAATATAAATAGAAGACAAAGTAATAAATAAAAAGGAGGTTCAAGATGGGTTTTATTAAGGTCGGTGCCGTATTGTTCGCAAGTCTTTTGGTAGGAATGGCGAACGCTAGTAATGGAAATAAGAATAATAACAATAAAACAGAAAATAAAATGACAGTAACAGAATTAACACAAGAAGATTTCGTAAAGAAAGTGTATGACTTTGAGACAAACCCGAACGCATGGAAGTTCGAGGGTGATAAACCTGCGGTTATCGATTTCTATGCCACTTGGTGTGGCCCTTGTAAGATGATGTCTCCTATCTTGGATGAGATCAGCAAAGAGTACGAGGGTAAAATCAACGTATATAAGGTGAATGTCGATAAAGAGGCGGATTTAGCGAGTGTTTTCGGTATCCGTAGTATTCCTTCTTTATTGTTTGTACCGATGAAGAAAGAACCGAGTATGGTTCAAGGGGCTATGCCGAAGAATGAGTTGAAGAAATTGGTAGATGATATTTTATTAGAGTCGAAATAACTCGTATAGTGTGTTTTGGGGATTAGTGACGCGGAAGTTTGCTGGGAATAAAGTGAACTTCCGCTTTTTGTTTATATAATATTGTTATCTTTATCCGTCTTAAAATCCGGAAGAAATCTATGGAATATATTTTTAATACTCGCTTAAGAGGTAATATAGCGTTGACCGATTCGTATCACACGAACCTTGCTTTGCAGAAAGATAATACGCTTTACAAGTTTATTTGGGTACAAAGCGGTTCGTTGCAACTGGAGATCGATCACGTACCGACTACCTTAATGAAAGGTGAGATTATTCCCTTGACTCCTTTGCACCATATCGAGTTCAAGGCGATCAATGGCGAGTACTTGACCCTTCTGTTTAACAGTAACTTCTATTGTATTTTCGGACATGACAATGAGGTGTCGTGTAATGGTTTTCTTTTTAACGGGACTTCCAATGTGATGCAATTGAAATTGAGCGAATCCCAAGTTGCCTCTTTGCGCGATATCACCGACAGCCTAACGAGTGAGTACGCCATAAAGGATAATTTGCAAGAGGAGATGCTGCGTATCTTACTGAAACGTTTCATTATTTTGTGCACCCGGATCGCACGTGAGAAGTTTTCGGTAAGCCCGGAACGGGAAAAGGCGTTCGATATGGTTCGCCAGTTCTATGTATTGGTAGATAACCATTTTAAGGAAAAGAAGATGGTCCAAGATTATGCGGATATGCTGCATCGCTCCCCAAAAACCCTATCCAACCTTTTTACGACTTGCGGATTACCTTCTCCGTTACGGATCATTCACGAACGAATTGAGGCTGAGGCCAAACGATTGCTATTATATAGCCAGAAGAGCGCGAAGGAAATCACGGAGATCTTGGGCTTCGAGGATCAAGCCACATTCAGCCGTTTTTTCAAGAAAATGACGGGAGAAAGCGTCTCTGAGTACCGGAAAAGAGAGAAACAGGAATAATTGCTAACTCATCCGGTAAAATCGCCATTTACGGGATAGGTGTTTCTACCGATCTTTGCGGTATAAGTTCAATACTATAAAACAAATAATAAGATGAAAAAGTTGAATGATCTGTTTTACTTGTTTTTGCAAGTGGCGGCCTCTACTCAAAAGCTAGGTATTAATTTGATCCGTATATCGATCTTGATCATATTTGTGTGGATCGGCGGTTTGAAGTTCTGGAATTATGAAGCGGAAGGCATCGTTCCGTTTGTGGCGAACAGCCCTTTCATGAGTTTCTTCTATACGAAAAGCGCTCCCGAATATAAGACGTATAAATTAAAAGAGGGTGAGTTCGATCAAGCGAAGCATGAGTGGCATCAAGAGAATAACACGTATGGCTTCTCTCGTGGCTTGGGAATCTTGATCATGGCGATCGGTATCTTGACTTTCCTCGGCATTTTCTCGCCGAAGATCGGTTTGGTAGGAGCGGGGTTGGCTATAATCATGACGTTCGGGACGTTGTCCTTCTTGGTCACGACTCCGGAGGTCTGGGTACCTAATCTCGGCAGCGGGGAATTTGGTTTCCCGTTATTATCGGGGGCCGGGCGATTGGTGATAAAAGATACGGCGATACTGGCCGGTGCGATCGTGGTGCTGTCGGATTCGGCGCAACGGATCTTGAAAAAGAAATAAGCGAAACAAGAAAAAGGGGAATGGTTTTAATGCCATTCCCCTTTTTCTTGTTGGTTACCGTTTATTCTGTACGATATTCGGGTTTGCGTCGATCTCGCTTTGCGGAATCGGGAGTGCTACCCAGGGATCGGAAGCGTTGATCACCTGTGCGTCGGTAGGTAATTGCGGCAAATGCCAACCGCCCTTGCGGATTACCGGAATATTGTTACGCATGTAATCAAAGAACGCATGTCCTTCGCCAACCAATTCTTTGCGGCGTTCTTTAAGGATTCTCTCTAGGGAAAGCTCGGAGTCGCTAACGGATTTATTGGGGTTGGCTCGGCTTACGATTTGATTCAGGTAGCCTAACGCCTCGCTACGTTTTCCTAGCTTGAAAGCCGCCTCGGCCGCATTTAAGTATATCTCGGACAGACGGATGATGCATAGGTCATTGTCTTGCGGATTGCCGGTCAATACATCTCCTGTTTTTCCGGGATACTTCGCCAGATATTTAGGATGTCCGGTCGAACCGGTTGGAAGGATATCCTCGTCCGGTTTTTGAGGTAAGCGGCATAAGGCATGGCGAACATCATCCGGGTCTTCACCCAGTAAATCCAAGAAATCTTTCGTCAAGACCAAATTGTTCCAATCTTTCACGTTATCGGCATATACCATGGGAGCGCCCTCTCCGCCACTACCGCCGGAAGGCTCGGTAAGCGTAAAGTAGAACTCGAACAGGGATTCGGAATTGAAGTCTTTTCCCCATACGGAGGTATACTCATCGTGCGTGAACAAGGTATAAAGACCTCCGTTATTGATTACTTCTTGAGCGTATTTAAGGGCGTTCTCGTTATCGTTCATATATAAATAGATACGAGATAGAAGTGCTTTCACGCTCCATACATTTTGGTGACCGTCGGATTTGGTTGTAACAAGGTTGGGTAAGGCTTCGGTCAGGTCTTTGATCACTTGGTTGTAGCATTCGGCTACCGTGTTGCGAGACGGTTGGTGAGTCGGCAACTCCGTCTTGATCTCGATGGGCACACCCAAGGACGCTCCATTATCCAGTGTATAAGGCATACCAAAGAGGCGGGTTAAATCGAATAAGGCCAAGCCACGCATAGCTAACGCCTCTGCTTTTATACGGGCGATTTCTTGCGTGTCGGAGGTTTGGACGCTACCGTTGTCTATTTTCTCGATTAAGCTGTTCGCTTGATGAATCACGATATAGGGTTGGTTCCATACTCTCGTGATATTAAAAGCGTCGTCGGCGGCTACGTTGAACAGATAGTACGGAGAGACACGTCTGCCGGGACCTTTGTCAATACGAGCTTGTACGTCTTCGCCACGGCAGTCGGCATAATAGAGGTAGTTGTCTCCATAATAACTATGCTCGGATGCTATGCGATAGATTCCATTTAATGCGGTTTTAGCGTCTTCCAGTGACTGAATAGCGTTATCGCTGGTCACGGAAGTGGAGGGATCCAGATCCAGCCAATCTCCGGAGCAAGCCGTGAATAAGAAAGGAAGAGCGCTTACGATATATTTAATTGACCATTTCATTGTATTTCTTTTTTATCGAATGAATTGTTGTGTTTAGAAATTAACTTCCACGCCGAAACTAAAGGTGCGCATGGGCGGTGTCTCACAGAATACCTCGCCGGATACGGGCACTTCCGGATCATATTGCTTCCATTTCGCCCAAGTCAGCAAGTTGCTGCCGGAGAAATAGACACGGACTTTATCCAGCAAGACTTTATCGGTCCAGTTATGAGGCAGGGTAAACCCGAACGTCAGGTTCTTTAACCGCAAGTGATCCGTACTATGTACGAAGCGAGAGGAACCACCGCTCACTTTGTCGGAGCGTCCCAATACGAAACGGGGAATGTCGGTGATATCACCGGGCTTTTGCCAACGGTCTAACTCATAGATGGGCAGGTTGCGGTTTCCTTCGCTGGCTCCGTCTGTCTCGATATACGTACCGGTCTTGTCGAAAGAATAGCCGCCCAATGAATAAGAGAGCGTAAAGGCCAAGTCGAACCATTTATAAGAAAGGATATTGGTAAGGCCGCCGGATATCTTCGGATCTACTTGTTTATAAGGAACCGCTTGCGCCTCATTGACATCTTGGGTCAAGGTGCGGTCTAGATTGCCGTTCTCGTCTTCCGTATTTTTATAATACAGCGCATTTCCGCTCGAGGGATCTACCCCGGCGAATTCCTTTACATAGAATGTATTGAATGGCAATCCTATTTTCCGGATAAACCAACTACTTTCCACCACTTGATCGAGATTACCATCAAGGGCCACGATCTTATTCTTGTTATGTGTCAAGTTCAATACCGTAGTCCAATTAAAATCTGCGTTTGAGATATTCAAGGAACGAACCTCCAGCTCGACACCTTTATTGTTTAACTGCCCCAGATTACCCAGATAGTTCAGGAATCCGGTCGTGGCGCTGATCGGACGGTTGTAAAGCAAATCCTTGGTGTCACGATTGTAATACTCGAGCGTTACGAAGATGCGATCGATAAACGCGAGGTCTAGTCCGAGGTTCATATTATAGTTCTTCTCCCATTTTAGATTGGGATTAGCTTGTGTGCTTTCATACGAACCGGGGTTATCCATATAGTTCTTTCCGTAACTATATAAACCCATATAACCGTAATAAGATCCCGGCTGATTACCGTTCACGCCATAAGAGGCACGGATCTTGACATCGCTCAACACCGGCTTTACGGCTTTCATGAAATCCTCGGCTCCCAGATGCCACATGCCTGAGACCGACCAGAAATTACCCCAGCGATGCTCCGGTGCCAATCGGGAACTACCATCCCGGCGGAAACTTCCGGCGATATAATACCGGTTGTCGTAATCATAATTCAAGCGGGTTAGATAAGAAAGCAACCGATAATCCTGTGTAGAGGATACGAAACTGTTTATAACGGCGGCATTGTCCGGTTCGAATAATTGGTCGGACGGCATCTTGCTTTTCTCACCGGCGGCTTTATCCGTCTGGAAACTTTCCGCCTCATAAGCGGCTAGTACATCCAGATGATGTTTGTTGGCGAATGTCCTCACGTAGTTCAACGAGGTAGAAGAGATCAATTTCCCGTATTCGATAAAACCTTTGGACGATTGGGCATCGCTACCGCTCTTGGGACCCGCCCCGCTTAATGCGTTGAAATAGCGGGCATCCTTTTGGATGCTATAATCATAGCTGAGTACTTCCTTTAATTTAAGTCCTTTGATAATCTCTACCGCACCGTGCGCCGTACCGAAGATACGGGTCATACGAACCCGGTTATAGTCGGTACGCATATCCCGCAAAGGATTTACGTTCGTTCCGGGATAGGTATTGGCGTAGGAACCATCCTCGTTAAATACTGGGTAGGAGGGAGGAGTGGCTACTGCCATGCAATAGAAAGGATTGATACTGGATGTACGTTCCTCGTTCATCTCTTGATTCACTTGCGAGAACATGAGGTTCGCTCCGGCCTCGCCTCGTTTGCCGATCTTTTGTTGTACGTTAAAGCGTCCGGAGTATCGTTCCATCGATGAGTTCTCCACCAGACCCTCTTGTTTTTGATAACCCAAGGAGCTGTAGACCGTCGTGTTCTCGGAGCCACCGGAAACGGAAGCCTCATAATTTTGATGTACGGCCTGTCTCATCAACACGTCTTTCCAATCGGTATAGCCTAAAGCGGGAACAGAGGTGTATGCCCCGATATTGGCGTTGGCGTACTCTTCCGGAGTCTGGGTGAAAGATGCGGGATCTTTGGCGATCTGGTCTTGCGCGTAATTAACCAAGCCTTCATAAAGTAGTTCCCGGCGTTGCTCTCCGTTGAGGGTCGGGCGGAAGTCTACCGCCGCGTCCGAGAATCCTGCGCTAGCGTTCAACGTGACCCGGGTACGTCCTTTCGATCCTTGTTTGGTCGTGATCAAGATAACACCGTTGGCCGCACGGGAACCGTAAAGGGAGGCGGCGGCGGCATCCTTGATAACCGTGATATTCTCGATATCGGAGGGATTGATCGTACTCATGATGTTGGTCTTGGCATTGTTCATGTAGGAGGCCTCCGATCCGCTTCCGGTACTTAGGTTTCCCGAGGTGACGGGAACTCCGTCTATCACAAACAAAGGTTCGTTCGATGCGTTGAACGAGCCCATACCACGGATACGGATGGATGCGTTCGCTCCCGGTTGCCCGGAGCTTCCCGTGATATTGACACCGGAGGTCATGCCTTGTAGTTTTTGTTCTATGGAAACCACCGGCATCTCTTTCAGTAGGTCAGCCCGTAAAGTGTTGGCGGAACCGGTAAAGGAAGAACGTGAGAAGTTACCGTAACCGGTTACCACGACCTCATCGAGGTTCATCGCCTCCGGTTGTAAAGCCACGTTTAAGATACCGCTTTTCGGGATAGGTACTTGGGTCTGCTTCATGCCGATGTAATCGACAATAATGAATTTGGCGTCAGGATCAACTTCCAGCGTGAAATGCCCGTCAAGATCGGTCTCCGCTCCCGACAGGCTCCCTTTTACGATAACGGTCGCTCCTATCAGAGGCTCCTTGTCCTCTTGGGAAATCACCGTTCCTTCGATCTGTCTTTTTTGCGCATACGCTACCCCGGGCAATAGAAGTAGACATAGGAATAGTATGCCCCATGTTTTTACATTTCTCATCTCTTTTTGTTTAAAACGTCTTATTAATACCTATACTAACTAAAGGATTATCTGAAAAAGGCGTGCCAGATGTGATAAATCCTGTAGATTTCTTTATAATTGTTTTCTTATGAGATTATTACGAAAAGCTTTGAATACGGGTGTGGAGGTGGCATTGTGTAATATTTCCTCATTTGATGTGCAATTTTTCTACACTACTTGTTATCTTTGTGAAAGATGATTTAATAGGATTCGTTTATGGACACAAGAAAGATTGAGGATGTTCCTTTCGAGGAAGTACATGAGATACAAAGATATGGGACTTATTTCTCGGAGAAGAGTTTCTGGAAGAAGATAGAGCGGGTAGCGAAGAAAGTGGGGGCTACGGTATTGCGTCCTGTCTTCACGCTGTATTATATGTTGCAGGATGAAAAGGTACCTCTTCAACATAAGGCTTATATAATCGGGGCTTTAGGATACTTTATATTGCCTTTCGACTTGATCCCGGAGAGCGTGCTCCCCATTATCGGCTTCACGGACGATGTGGCGGTGATGACTTTCGTATTGAAAATGGTGAAGGATAGCATTACACCGGAGATCCGGAGAAAAGCGGATCAGAAAATATTGGATCTGTTTCCTGATCCGGCTTGATAGGGCGTTATAGCAACGGGCGAATATCGGGAAGCTCCTCGCTTCCCTTTTTCATTTCCGGAAGGAGGATTAAGGGGATCTCCGGGAATTTGGCCTTTAGATACTCCAAGGTATTCGCCTCGATCAGTGGGTCGATGCTTGGATATTGGTTATAGACGATGGCTTTTACCTCGATACCGTATCGTTCGCAGGCGTACAGGCTGAGCAAAGTATGATTGATACTTCCCAGCTTGCCGGACGTGACTAGTATCAGGGGATACGCCTGTTCCTTCACATAATCGATCGTAAGGGATTCCATGTCGTTCGGAACCATCAGTCCTCCGGCTCCTTCCAGTAATACATACTCGTAGGTCTCTCGCAATCGCCGGGTGGCTTGGGTGATCGTTTCTAAATCGATACGTCTTCCATCTTTCGCCGCCGCCATATGAGGAGAGCAGGGATAGGTGAAGATATAAGGACAAGTCAGTCCTTGCGTATCCTCGTCGGTAAAGGGGAGCCCTTGGATTTGGCGGTGTGCCTCGATATCCTCCGATACGTGCTCGCATCCGGTCTGTATCATCTTTTGGGTGATCACTTTCTTTCCGGCTTTCGCCAATGCCTTGGCGATCATTCCGGTGGCTACGGTCTTTCCGACGTTCGTGTCTATGCCGGAGATAAATAATACATTTTCTTTCGTTTGATGGTTCATTGTTCTGTTGTTTAAATAGTTGCTTGATTAATCTTTTGTCTCTATGGATATTACTCCTTGTCTCTAAGAGATTTATTCCTTTTCTTCTGCGCTATTGATCTTTTCACCTTTGTGAAAAGAACGTATCACCTTTGTGAAAAGATCGTTTCACCCTTGTGATACGATCATATCATATAGGTGAAAGGATCAATACCTCGGAAGAGGCGATCTACCTCACCTTTATCTTTTGACCACTAAGATATAGAGTGGACGGTAAGTTAATGTGACCCCACCATCCGCCGAGGGGAATCTCTCTTGATAATCCCGGCAGAAACGTTCCTGTTTTCCCCGTGTCCAGACGCAAGAGGCGTTGGCCGTGACACCCGTGTACTTTAGATGTCTTAGCACCTCCAGCGGGTGCCGGAAGGTCAGGGCGATATTTCCTTCCTCTTCATGGACGATCCGGAAGTAGGTGGATAACCACTCCCTTAATTGTCCGGCGGTAGGATAGGTGAGCCCTTCTCCGGTCAGTTCCTTGATCTCGTGAAGGTTGTCTGGCGTGAAGGTGTTGAAAGCCAGCATGCCTCCGGGCGATAGGGTGGACGATAGCTTATGGAGGAAACGTGGAAGGTCTTTCATCCATTGCAGGGCGGAGGCCGAGGCAATCAAGTCGAACGTGCCGGGAAAAGCCAGTCGCTCGGCATCACCGGCCAAGAATAGAGGAGTGGCGGAAGGAAACAACTCCTCGATGGCGCTTTGCCAAGTCTCGCAAAGATCGTTGAGTACCCATTCCTCGATTTGGCATTCTTGTTTTAATAAACGGGTGAATCCGCCGCTTCCGCAACCGATTTCCAGCACCCTGCGGAAATGAGAGGAGGTGTATACGGTCAATAGCTGTACCAGATGGGCGCATATCCGTTTCTGGGCATCCGCATGATCGTCGTATGTATTCACCGCTTGGCTGAAACGCCGGCGGATCCGTTCTTGTTCGATTACTTCCATAATTCGTTCCATGATTGATAGTGGTAAAAAGGAAGATGAGGCGCCTTGATCTCTTGGATGGGGCAACGGCCTTGCCAGTAGTTCCGGAGGTTGGTTGCCGGGAATATCTTATCTTCGGTGGATAGGATGGCTTGATCCCAGAAGGTGGATATCCGCGGATCGGCTGATTCGAGCTTTTCCGGGAGGATCTGATTATATAGAGATTCCAGTTCCTCCTTGATCTCCTCCAGCGGACGTGGTGAGAGTTCCGAATAGCAATTGAATGTCTCCTTGTCTCCGCACATCCTGCGGTTAAAGCGACGCATACCTTCCTCGCTGATATGATGGAGGGTTCCCTCGAAGATTGCGGTCGGGATGCCTAGCGTATCGTGCATGGGAAAAGGGGTACCGTTCAGGGCGGTCGCCGTGGTAAAGGATCGGTGGCCTGCCCAGAGTCGGGTGGCTACCCATACGCCTAGAGACCAAGCGACCAGATGTACCTCTTTATAGGGGGCGAATGTCTCTTCGAATGCGAGCGTCCTGTAATCGTAGGCAATCCATAGGTCTGTCTGCTCCGGTACTTCCAGATGGCGGAAAAGCTCCGGCGAGGTGGACCAGCCGGCGAGACAGAGGATCAGACTAGGGGATAGCTTATTTATTATCTTATCTATATACATACTATCAATTCAATTTATATACATACTATCTATCCAGTTATCTATCCGGGGGTGTAGAGACGGGGCATGTCCCGGTGGGAGACAAGGCACGCCCCGTCTCTACAATCAGTTGATGAATATTTTTTATTGTGAGGTTTGCCGTAAGGGAGAAGCGGATACGGGAGGTACCTTTGGGCACTGTCGGCGGGCGAACGGGGAGGCAGTAGAAGCCTTTTCGTTGTAGCTCTTCCGCTTTCCGTACGCAATCCTCGCTCTCTCCCACAATGAAAGGGATGATGTGGCTTTGGCTGATCTCGCCTCCTTTGCCCGTTAAAGCCTCCGCCAGCAATCGGCTATATGCTAGAAGATTCTCCCGTTCCTTCGTGAACGAGGGGAGTTGCTCCCAGATGAAGGAAGTCCATGCGATTTGGAACGGTGGCAGGGCCGTACTGAATATGAGCGGTCGCATCGTATTGACCAGATATTCCCGTATCGTACGGGAACAAACCAAATAGGCCCCCATAGACGCTAACGCCTTGCCGAAAGTACCGACCAATAGATCGATCTCTTGGATACAACTTTGTTCCTCGGCGATACCTAGCCCCGTCTTTCCACGGGCTCCGATGGCATGAGCCTCGTCTACGTACAATAGGATATTGGGATATTGCCTTTTGATAGCTATCAGGCGGTTTAAATCCGCTACATCCCCGTCCATGCTGAAAATGCTTTCGGTCAAGATGATGATCGTCTCGTATTGACAGGCGTTCTTTTGTACGAGGCGTTCCAGTTGGTCATAGTCGTTGTGGCGGTAACGGAGGAATGGGGAGCCACTCAACAAGATGCCATCGATGATGCTGGCGTGCACCAGCTTGTCGGCGAGTAATAAGGTCTGTTTATCGGTTAAGGCCGGGAGGATTCCGGTGTTGGCATGATAGCCGCTATTGAAGATCAATGCGGCTTCCCGGTCGAAGGAGCGGGCGATCTGTTTCTCCAGTTTCGTATATACGGAGAAATTACCCGTCAGCAAGCGGGATGATGATGAGGAGTAGGGATAGAAGCGGTCTTGTGTGGATGCTTGAAACTCCTCTTGTAAATCCTGCCGGCTGGCTAATCCAAGATAATCGTTGGAAGAGAGATTCAGCATACGCTTTCCCTCTTTTAATATCCATATTCCTTGATGCTCGACTTCCGGTAGGTGCCTAAGATTCCCGGAGGCTCGTAAAGCCGTAAGTTGCTCGTTATATGATTTCATATATCTATATATTACCCGGTTGTAGATATGTTAATTATGCGTTAATACTCTCAATAATCCGGAGGTTAGTCTGGATAGTTCATTCATGGAGATAATGAAAGGAGGCATGAGGTAAACCAGCCGTCCGAACGGACGTACCCATATCCCTTCCTCTACGAATTGGCGTTGTAATACCGCCATATCCACCGGATGCTTCATCTCGATAACCCCGATCGCTCCCAATACCCGTACCTCAGCGACTTCAGGCAGCTTGGCGGCTGGCGCTAACTCCGCCCGCAATTGCTCCTCTATAAGCTTCACTTTCTCCTGCCAGTGACTGGCGATCAATAAAGAGATCGAGGCCGAAGCGATAGCGCATGCCAAGGGATTTCCCATAAACGTAGGCCCATGCATAAAGCATCCCGCCTCGCCGGAACAGATCGTGTCGGCTATCGGCTTCGTCGTGATCGTGGCGGAAAGCGTAAGATAACCTCCCGTCAATGCCTTTCCGATACACATGATATCGGGTTCGACTCCCGCATGTTCCCATGCGAACAACTTTCCGGTACGTCCGAAGCCTGTCGCTATCTCGTCGAATATCAATAAGACGTTATACCGCTCGCAAAGTTCCCGGGCACGAACGAGGAAAGTGGGGGAGTAGAAATACATACCTCCTGCCCCCTGTACGACCGGTTCCAAGATCAAGGCGGCGATCTCGTCGGCATGCCGCTCTAGTAAATCCCGCAAGGGAGCCATGGCCTCCTCTCTCCATTCCTCGCCGAATCGGACCGAAGGTTGAGGTATGAAGTATTGGATGGGTAGGCTTCCGGAGAAGATCCCATGCATACCCGTCACCGGATCGCATACCGACATGGCGTGCCAAGTATCCCCGTGATAACCGCTACGGATCGTGGCGAAGGTATGTTTTCCCGGTATGCCTTTGGACTGCCAGTATTGGATCGCCATCTTTAAGGCTACCTCCACGGCTACCGAGCCGCTATCCGCTAGGAATATCTTTTCTAGGGAAGGGGGCAATAGCGGTAATAATTTAGCGGCCAACTCGACAGCCGGCTCGTGCGTGAATCCCCCGAACATGATATGACTCATCTTATCCAATTGGGCTTTAGCCGCCGCGTTAAGTACCGGATGGTTGTATCCGTGGACTGCCGCCCACCAAGAAGACATTCCGTCTATTAGCTCCCTGCCGTCCGCAAGGGTTATCGTTACGCCCTCCGCTTTGGATACCAGATAGACGGGAAGTGGATCGATGGTCGAGGTGTAGGGATGCCATAGATGATCCCGGTCGTATTGTAAAAGTTCGGTTGTTGTCATTTTTCCCAATCGGTGTTTTCGGTGAGTGAATAGCCTTCGGAGGTAAATAAGACTTTGTCTTCCTCTACCTTGCTTCCGATAGTCGTTAATAAGTCTCCGATGATTGCGGAGTTAATCCCTATATATAGGGATTTCCGTTGCGTGGCCTCGCTTAATTGTGCCCGTCCGCCGGAGAAACGGAGAAATGCGTTCGGATTGATCAAGCGGAAAAGGGCGATCGTTGTTAGCCATTCCTCTTCTTCTAGGATATGTGTATTCTCCATAGGAGTTCCCGGTATCGGCTGTAATAAATTGAGAGGGATGGATAAGACACCTTCTTTCTGTAAGAAACAAGCCATCTCGATTCGTTCCTCCATCGTCTCGCCCATGCCGATAATACCACCGCAGCATATACGGAAACCGATTTCCCGGGCGGTATGGATGGTTTCCATCTTCTGCTCGATCGTATGCGTGGAACAGAGTTGACGGAAATAGGAAGGGGCGGTCTCTATATTGCAGTGATAGTTCTCCACTCCGCTATCGTAAAGCGATTGGAGTTGGGAGCGGGTTAGCAATCCCATGGAGGCACAGCATTTAATATCGCTTTGCTGCTTGATTTGCCGGATCGTATCGGTGATCTGTTCCAATTCTTTATCCGATACTCGCTTACCGCTAGTCACCAAGGCAAAACGCCGGATGCCCTGTTTCCGGTTATATACCGCATGATAGACACATTCCTTGGCCGGAAGCAAAGGATATAAGTTTACGAGGGTCTTGTAATGTCCCGACTGTGCGCACCATTTACAATCCTCGCTGCAATTACCGCTTTTGGCGTTGATGATGGAACAAGTGTCGAACTTATTCCCCATAAAATGGCGGGTGATTTGGTGGGCGGCCTCGTAAAGTGCCTCTTTGTCCGGGTGATTCGCCAAGCTTAAAGCCTGTTCCTCAGTAATCTTCCTACCCTCTAGGATGTACTGCTTTGCTTCTTCTATTGTCATTTTCTCTCATTTAATAATTCTACGTATATATACCCAGTTGTAGAGACGGGGCGTGCCCCGTCTCTACAACCAGATGGAAATAAGAAAGGCGGGAAGTATCCGAAAGAATACTTCCCGCCTTTACTATATTATATAATGTATAGTGAGCTACACGATGAGCCGGATGAGCGATCTCATTTGATACCAATACCGGGAGTAATGCCGTAAACAGTCCATGCGATACCGCGAGGCTCCGTTTGTTCTCCTCGGTATTCTCCCTCTCCTCGTCATCCTCTTCGGAAAATCCGTCCGTGAACGTACCGATACCGGTATGTAAAGACTGGTTCTTTTTCTCGAAGCGATCGGCTACGGAAAAGGATAATTGTCCGATCGTAACAGCTCTCTGTACACTGATGAAAGCCGCATACGCCTTCCGGCTCCATCTTCTGAAACGGAGTGCCTGCGAACGATATGTATACGACTTCCTCATCCTCTAATTTTCAATTGTCAAGCCACTTTATCCAGTTTCTTCATGATAGAGAACATGAACAACGCAGACAGTAAACAAAGAACGATCAACACGCTCCATACCATCCATAACTGCATGCCTCCCCACAAATAACCGATGATAGCGACCAGATAGTTACCGATAGCCGTAGCCACGAACCACCCACCCATCATCATACCTTTGTATTTAGGAGGAGCCACTTTGGATACGAAAGAGATACCCATCGGAGAAAGCAATAATTCGGCGAAGGTCAATACCAGATAAGTCGATATCAACCAGTTCGGAGAAACCAATACCTGCAATTTGCTATCCGCCGCTAAAGCGTCCGGTGTAGGCAAGCCCATAGAACCGATCGCCAAGATCAAGAAACCGCAAGCGGCGATCATCATACCCAATCCGATCTTACGAGGAGCGGACGGCTCTTTCTTCTTATTAGCCAGATAACCAAAGATCGCCAACGATACCGGAGTCAATACAACCACGAAGAACGGGTTAAATTGCTGGAAGGTCTGCGGAAGGATCGTTACGGTTTCCGGCATAGCCATATATTTGATACCTAGAGCGGCTAATGCGGCCACGGTCACGATGCCGGCGATCGTTTTGCCTTTGCTCGTTGTGGATTGTGCGATAGCGAATCCTCCATACACGGCGATAACCAATAATGTTAAGTTAATCACATCAAAGCCGATACGATCCAGTCCGGTCACTTGGTTGGCCGTATAGTCGCGAGCAAAGAACGTCATTGTCAGACCATTTTGATGGAAAGCCATCCAGAAGAACAATACCACGGCGAATACCAGCAGCAAGGCGGTGATACGTTGTTTCGTCTCGGCAGGTGACAATTCCTCTTGCGGAGCGTGGGAAGCCTTTGCTTGTTTGGTATTGACATCCGCATGCTTAAAGGTAGAGCGGAATCCCATATAGATAGCCATCGATATGATCAATGAGATACAAGCCACACCGAATCCATAGTTGTATGCCTCAGACAACTTCTCGATATACGTGGAACAGAACGTAGCCATATCGCCGGTGAAACCTTGTGCGCTTTGCAGAGCGGCGAGTGCCTCTTTGTTCTCTGCGGAGATGGTTCCGTTTAAGAATTGGTGAGCGAGTGCCGGAATTTGTGACTCGTAGAAAAGGTTATACTTACCCAACATCCAGTCTGTCATTTTAGTGGCAGCCGTAGGTGCGTACATGGCACCGATATTGATCGCCATATAAAACAAACTAAAGGCTTGGTCACGTTTACTTCTATATTCCGGGGCATCATAAAGATTACCTACCATCACTTGTAAGTTACCTTTAAATAATCCGGTACCGCAAGCGATTAGCGCTAGCGAGCCGAACATCATGATTTTTCCCGAGGCGGCATCTGTTGGGATGGCTAATAAAAGATAACCGACAAACATGATGATGATACCCGAGGTAACCATCTTTCCATAACCGAACTTATCGGCCATCATACCGCCAATCAATGGCATAAAATACACGAACGCTAAGAAGCTAGCGAAAATCGTTGATGTCTCAGCGGCCGTATAGCCGAATTTCGCTTGCAAGAATAATGTGAAAATCGCAAGCATCGTGTAATAACCGAAGCGTTCGCCCGTGTTCGCGAGTGCTAGGGCATAGAGACCTTTAGGTTGTCCTTGTAACATGTGTTTTAGATAATATTAGTTTATACTTATTGAATAATTTGCTTTATGGCGCCGGTTTCCGGATAGAAAAGAACTTTGACGGGGGCTTTCTTATCCTCAAACATAACAGGGGCTAATCCTTCCCGTGTTCCGAATTGAGTGATTTGGGCCTCTCCTTTGTAGAGCGTTTTTTTGTTCATTAGTATTTCTATGCTGGCTTTTCCCGGAACATTGTAGACGATTCCTTTCAATGATTTGTCTTTCTTCTCGGCTTCCTTGGCATCAAGGATCGGAGCTCTTTCTGTCGCTTTCAAGTTCATATAGACAGGGGTACCGCCCAAATCGTCAGCGTCTACGATACCTAGCTGCTTGGAGAAACGGAACAATACTTCTTTATCTAGGTTGTCGTGGGGGATGATACTTACCTCATAATGCTCGGTTTCTTTGGTCAAGATTCCGGTGAATAGGTTTGTTAATGCTTTTTCTTGCTCCTCCAATTGCTGGATCACCAGTTTCATGGCTTCACCATCGGGAGGTAAATTATCCGCCTCGCCGGTCAAGATGTTCAAACGGCTTTCCCGGATACGGTAAATTTGTTTAGCGGCCACCTCCGCTTGTTTGGCGGTGGAGCCTGCCATTAGTAATTCCTCTGAGAAAACGGAAGCGTCTGTCACTTTTTGTTGGGAGCCTTTATTTTTCTTTGCGGCATCTAGCTCGGATTCAACTGGTGTATATTCTGCGTTTATCGAGCATAATAATCCATCTTCGGTAAGATAAGCGTAAGGGGCGACCGTACCTTGTTTGAATTCTACGATATAGGTATTATCCGCATCGGGTAATCCCCGGTTGATCAGACTGATTTTTCCGAGATCGAAATAAACCTTGTCTTCCGTGACCGCATCCTTTACGCCTAGATACTTCTCTGCATATTGATAGTAAGGCCCGGCTTTGCAAGTTACTTTCGTCACTTCGGCGTCTACGACTAGCGAGGTCTTGGGCAACGAGTAGGTGATTCCGAAATTATTGGCTTTTACGGCGTTCTTTTTTACCACCTTGGTTTGTGCCATAAGCGGCATCCCGAGGAGTAAACTAGCTATAATGATTATATTCTTCATATCCCAGTTTATTTTAATTCTGTATATTATTGCGCAAAACTAGGAAATATTTTGCTTAAAACCAATTGGAAGTATTCTTATTGCATGAAAATCCCGGACAACATTAAGAATTTCTAGATTCGCATTGTTCGGGATTCTGAGGATGTCCGGGGGAGAAAGCTTAAAATAGCACGTCTATATAGATCGGCAGGTGATCGGACGACTGGATATCGATCACTTGGTCGTTGATAATCCTAAATTCATGCCTTAGGTCGCCGAAGATATAATCTAAACGCAAACGGGGATGATCCGAGGGGTAGGTCTCTAACGTAGGGTCGGATAAGAGCCTCCACGTTTGTTTCATCGCCTTGAATTCCTTAGAGTCTGGCTCCATGTTGAAGTCTCCGGTGATCAGGATTGGTTTGTTTTCGCTTTTCATCGTCTCATTGATGAGTCGTATAGAGGCCAGGCGAGAGTCTGGGTCGAGCGAGAAATGTGTGTTACACAAGGTATAGTTCGGATATTCGAGACAAAGGAAGGTACGTGGCTCTTCCTTTCCCGGCAGAGGTATGTATTGGTAGCTACGAGGTTTTTTGCGGGAGAGTGCGGCGATTCCGTATAATCCCTTAGAACGTTCTGTGGCAGGTGCGAAGATTGGATACATGCCGGTCAACCGTGCCAATTCTGCATATTGGTTGATCCATCCAGAGCGTTCGCATACACTGTCCACCTCTTGTAGCCCGACATAGTCCGGCTGGATCTTGTTGATCACTTCAGCGATTCGCTTCAAATTGGTCTGTTGGTCCATACCGATCCCGATGCGGATGTTGTAGCTCATGATTCTTAACGATTGTCGTGTCTTGCATAGGCCACTTCCCAAATTTAGGAGGGCGATGGTTAGGAGAAATAAGATTCGTTTCATGGATTTCTAAGGTATTTCGTGAATAGAAACCCCCGCAGACAACAAGAAGGACTATCTGCGGGGGCTACAGTAATAAAAATTGAAGATTAATAATTATCGTTCTGTGTTAATGCGCCTCCTACATAGTCGATCTCGCTTTGTGGAATCGGGTAGGGGTATGTCTTATCGGTGACGAGTGTCCCGGCACCGGAATACTTGCCCTCATCAGTCTTGCCGAATTTCTGCATTGTAGATACGAAGGTGCCCCAGCGAATTAAGTCGTAGAAGCGTAATCCCTCGCCTGCAAGTTCGATACGGCGTTCGTGGCGAACGGCGGCACGCAGATCATCGGAAGCTTTCACTTTATACTTAGCGTTGAAAGTATCCTCGGTCACTCGATCGCTCTCCTTGAGGTTGAACTTACGGTATTTAGCGTAGCTATCTGTCAAAGAGGTTGTCACGAAGGCACGATAACGTACTTGGTTGATCAGGTCGGCCGCTAGTTGTTTGTCGCCATCCGTCTCGATCAGGCATTCAGCGTACATCAGCAATACATCGGCATAGCGGATGTGATAGTGGGTCCAATCCGTGTTCAATAAATCGTTTAGTGGCCGTCTGGAGAAGTCTGGATACTGCTTACGGCTGTGTTGCTGTGGGAAATTGTCGTAGCCGGAATAGTCGTGTACCTCTTCGGAACCATCGTTCTTGACGAATATATCGCCGGATGACAATACCGTGTGTACCAAGCGTGGATCGCCTACCTCATATTCGTCTACCAAATCCTTCGTCGGACACTCGCCGCCCCATCCGCCGGCAATACCGCGACCGACATTCATTTGTGGACAAACGCTACCGCTAGTGTAGCTAGGAATGTAAGAGCGCAGGGTGATGAAGACGGACTCTTTTGACATATAGCCCTCTGTGGCGTTATTGAATAGCTTCTCGTAGTCATCTACTAATTCATAGCTTCCGGATTCGACAACTGCCTTCAGGTCTTTCAGAGCCTCTCCGTAGTTGCCGTAGAACATCAATACCCTAGCACGGAAAGCCATGGCGGCCTCTTTGGTGATTCGCCCAATCTCGCTGGTCGGAAGGCTTTTTGCATTAGGTAGATTAGGTTCGGCGATTGCGGTGTTCAGGTCTTTCAGGATAAAGTTCATGACCTCCTCTTTGCTGGATTTCGTGATCGTACTTTTGTCGACGACTTCCATGGGCTTGTCAATTAGTGGAATATTCTGGAAGATTGTAGCTAGGTCGTAGTAATAGAACGCACGCATGAATTGAGCCTCTGCGATCCATCGCTGTTTGGTTTCTGTGCTGACCAAGCCTCCGGCATCATCGATCAATTCTGATTCAGGTGTGATTAGCGACAGGAATACGTTGCAGGCTGAGATCGCTGTTTGGTAGCGATGAGTCCAAAGGTCGGACAAGACTTGATTAGTCGCCATTGGTGTTCCGCGGGCGATTTCCGTGATACGAACGCGGTCTCCTGCATCAGAGCCGCCTTTGGAGCAGTCGTCGCTCAATTGATCTCCCAAGACAAATTTCATGTCCTGATAGTTCCAGCTATCTTGTAAGGGCTGATAGCAATTGACCAAAAGTTTGTAGCCGGCATCCTTGGTACTCAGATAAGTTACCTCATCCAATGTTCCCAATGGCGGGCGGTCTAGAAAGTCGCTGTTACAGCTTGTCGTAAGGGCACCGACGCATGCGATCGATACAAGTAATTTCCCTATGTTAACTATAGATTTCATAATAATTCATTTTAAGATTATAATTTCAAACTAAGACCGAACATGAATGTACGCGGTTGCGGATAGAATCCCATATCACAGCCTTTGTAAAGAGGCGAGTTATTGATCTCTCCGATCTCAGGATCTAGTCCGGAATAACCGGTGATCGTGAATAAGTTCTGTGCGGCAACAAAGAAACGAAGGTTGTTGATCGTGATCTTCTTAGTCCATTCGGATGGAAGCGTATAACCGATTGTCAGGTTCTTCAAGCGAACATAAGAACCATTTTCCACATACCAATCGGACATCTCCAAGTTCATGCGGCTATCCGCATCGATTGCGAAGTTCTCGTTTGTACTACCCGGTCCGTTCCAGTAGGTTGTTAATATATCCTTCGGAGCATTGTACCAACCGGTACCTGAATAGATGTCATATTTCAATATGTTTAAGATGTCATTGCCGACTGATCCTTGGAAGAAGGCGGAGATGTCGAATCCTTTCCATTCTGCGCCTAAGGTCAAACCAAAGGTGAAGTCTGGATGAGGATTTCCTGTCATCGTGCGGTCTTCGTCGTCTAGTTTACCATCTTTGTTCAAATCTTGGAACTTTAAGTCGCCCGGCTTTGCGTTTGGCATTACCATTTGACCGTTGTTCTTGTAGTTGTCGATCTCTTCTTGGGTCTGGAAGACACCATCGGTTTTATATCCGTAGAAATAACCGATCGGTTGTCCTGGCTCTGTCATCGTATAGGAGAAGTATCCTAGATGGATGCCTTTACCCGGAATATTCGCTCCACTACCTAGGCTTTTTACCTTATTTTTATAGGTGGATACGTTTCCGTTGATATGATATTGGAAGTCGTTCCCGATCTTACCGTCGTATCCGAGCGTTACTTCAAAACCTTTATTGCTTACGCTACCGGCATTCATCCACGGCGTGTTGGGGAATCCTAGTGAACTGGGCACGGGTACTTGCACCAACATATCACTTGTCTGACGGTCAAAGTAGTCGAAGGTTGCTCTCAAGGAACCTTGGAAAAAGGCCAAATCCAATCCGAAGTCCAGTTGGCGAGTAGTCTCCCATTTCAGATCCGGATTACCCACCTGCGTACGTCCGGCATACAAGTTCGTCTGATACGGATTACCGAAGAGGTAGTAGCTACCATTTCCGAACGTATTCATATAGGCTCCGGAGGAGATAGTCTGGTTCCCGATCTCACCCCAAGCTGCTCTTAACTTACCTTGTGACAGCCACTCAAGGTTCTTCATGAAGCTCTCTTCCGAGAAATTCCAACCGGCGGATACGGAGGGGAAGTAACCCCAGCGATTACCATCCGCAAATTTAGAGGATCCATCCCAACGGATATTGGCTGTGATCATATAACGGTTGTCAAAGGAATAAAATACACGACCGAAATAAGAATTCAGCGTACTCGTGGCGTAGTAGCCTGATGCGGCGGGATTCATGGTACCGGCGTTGATGATCTGCTGGTTCGGGTTGTTGTTGACCTGTCCTTCTTTATAGGCGTAGATCTCCTCGTAGCGCTCTTTCTCTGCGGAGGTACCGACCATGGCTGTTACCGCATGTTTGTCGAATTTTTCATTGTAAGTTAGGTAATTGTCGAATACCCAGTAATCTTTATTCGCTACGCTCCGACTGGCGCCCGCATAAGTGGAGTACTCATCTCCATCCAGATAGTAAGAAGGACGGAAAGAGTCGCTTTGGTTACGGACTAAGTCAAGAGCGATACTGGATTTGAAGGTCAAGAAGGGTAACAACTTGACTTCGCCGGAGATATTACTTTTCGTGGCGATCCCGTGCCATTGATTTAATGCGGAGCGGTCTACCTGTCCAACCGTGTTCGGTTTGTTTGAGTAAATTACGCCTGTATAGCGAGACCAAGGATTGGTCGGCTCATAACCACCCATAATTCGGTTTTGCAAGAAATCTGGGATATCCACTAGGTTGTCGCGATATACCGGAGTGATTGGGTCTGCCGCAAGGGTACTGAACACGGTTGCTGTGTAAGAGTTATTCTCATCTAGGTTGCGCCTGGATTCGTACGTGACGTTCACATTTGCGGAGAGGTTCAACCACTTGGTTACCTCAGAGTCTACGTTCAACCGACCGGAGAGGCGTTCATAGTCGGAACCTTTCAAGATTCCTTGTTGATCCATATAGCCAAAGCTAGCACGGTATCTGAGTTTCTTCATACCTCCGGAGAAAGCTAGGTTGTAATTCTGACTGATAGCTTCCTTGGGTTTACGGGTGCTCTCTTTCCACCAATCCGTACCGGATCGTCCTCCGTTTTTCCCTAGGAAAGTAAGGATCTGCTCTCGCTTCTCTGGTGTGGCGAAATCATCGATCAAGGCTTTCCCGGATGCGGCGTAAGCCCGGTTCTTATATTCCATGAAACCTTCGGCGTCTAGCATGTCATACGTTTTCACTACATCTTGGAAACCAATGTTCATATCAAACTCGATGTTGCTTCGGTAACTCTCGCCGGAAGCTCCTCGCTTTGTGGATACTAGGATCACACCGTTGGCAGCACGGGCACCATAGATCGCTTGTGCGGAAGCGTCTTTCAATACCTCTATGCTCTCGATATCACGGGCATTTAACCAACCGATATCACCTTGAGGTAGACCATCTACTACATACAACGGATCATTATTATTGATAGTACCGACACCACGGATACGGACATTACCGAGTGAACCTGGGCTACCGGAACTAGATGTTATGGTTACACCGGCTGCTTTTCCTTGCAAGGCGTCGGCGGCGCTGCGAAGCGGTAGGTTCGAGATCTCGTCTCCTTTTACTTGAGAAACAGCTCCGGTTAAATCTCTTTTCTTGAAGGAACCGTAACCAACAACTACTACCTCATCCAACTTTTGAGTGTCTTCCGCTAAAGTGACGTTGAGGTTACTTTTATTGCCTACGTTGATACTTTGTTGGAGATAGCCGATGTACGAGAATTCAACGGTAGCATTGGAGGGAACATTCTCTAGAATGTAGTTTCCGTCCATATCGGTCATAGATCCGATTGTAGTACCTTTCACTACAACGTTTACTCCGATCAGAGGCTCCCCATCTTGTCCTACTACTTGTCCGGTTAGCCGTTTGCGATTTTGGTTGGTGGATGGCAACTCCGTATCTTTCATGGTCTTGTTGGTAAGTACTACGTGATTCTTGACGATCTTATACGTAATATCCGTACCTCTAAAGACATTGTTTAATACTTGTTCTATGGATTCTTCATGGATATTGACATCAACCCGTTTATTCAAATTGATTTGATTGTCATTATAAAAGAATTTATATTCACTTTGGTCTTCAATCGCCTTAAAAACTTCAGTGATAGTTCCTTTTGTGATATTTAAGGATATAATTTGTGCTGATGCCGCTACTGTGTACGGCTGGAAAAAGGTTAAGCACAAACCTAAAAGTAATGATTTTTTCAGGGTTCTGTAATTAGTTCTACCGGAACCATTGACATTCCCCGATATGAAATATCAGAGATGGATAAACAAGAGGCTGTGGAAGATAATGATCCTTATTCGATACTTAGTATTTTTGAAATAGAACGAATCACGGAAAATACGATAGAGGAATTACCAGATCAATGTAAATCCATTTTTAAATTGAGTCGTATAAATGGACTCAAGAACCAAGAGATCGCAGATAAATTGGATATCTCCGTCCGTACAGTGGAAACACAGATATATAGAGCCCTTAAGATTTTGAAAAGTAGATTGAAAGATTATCTGGTTTCTTGAAAAAATATAATACAAAAATCTATCAATCTTGTAAGTAGCACATCGTTTTGAAGTGTCATACATATAGAATCGAGAAAAAACAATGAAAGAATATATAAAAAATATAATTGCGGAAAGTCTCAAAGACGAAGTAGATGTTGATAGGGAGTGGGAGCGTTTGTTTTCATCCATAGAGAAAAAAACTATTTCCAAAATGAAAACAAGAAGGCTATTCCTTCAATACATGAAATATGCCGCTGCCGTGGTTTTGGGCATAGGTGTTTCACTATCAACGTTGTATCTTACGAATCAAGAGAACTTATCGACAGTTGGAAATTATAAATTAGTAACGAGCAAAGGAGAGAAGAGCTATTTGCAATTACCGGATGGTACGAGGGTTTGGCTTAACTCTTGTACAACTCTAGAATATGCGGAGAACTACGGCCATTCCAATCGTAGCATTTATTTGGATGGAGAAGCTTATTTTGAAGTCGCAAAGAATAAAGACTTACCATTTGTTGTAAAGGCAAACGGTATTGATGTGAAAGCGATTGGTACGGCCTTTAATGTTTCCGCTTATATGGAAGACTCGCAACTAACCACAACCTTGTTCAATGGCAAGGTCGCCGTACAACCTACGTTGACTAAACAAGAGGTCTTACTTGAGCCTAACCAAGTGGCGGTTTATGATAAAAGTAGAAATAAGATAGAAGTAGTACCTTACGATAAGAAACTATTCGCTCAATGGAGAGGAGGTTTCTTGTCTTTTGAAATGATGTATCTGCAAGATATAACAAAGTTGTTGGAAAGGAACTATAACGTTGTATTTCGTTATGAAAATCAAGGGATAAAAAAATTAAGGTTTAGCGGTAGTTTCCGTAACAACGAAGATTTATCGGAGATTCTCAATGTGATAAAGACGAATACGGGTATTCGCTATCAAATACTGAAAGATACTATAGTAATCAAATAATAAATCATTGAATTATTAATCTTAAAAACAGTCTTGCTTATGAGAAATGGATGATTTTTAGTGTAATACGGATAAAAAACGTAACATTGTTAGATCTTATTATTAATCTTAAATTTATTAATTATGGCTAATCAGATAGGGAGTTCCGGTAGAACGAAGGTAATTGAGGCATTCGTTCTGTATAGCCCTGTATAAATAAGCGTTTAAAGACGTGTGAATATCGATGTTCTCACGCTTTTCCCAAAAGCGGAGGAAGACGTTTTGTAAGATGTCTTTTGCGTCTTCCGGGGCGGGGATAAATTTTCGGCAATGTATATAAAGTTGGAGATAAACAGACTTGAACAGGGTATTAAAGGCGGCTATATCTCCTTGTTTGATCAATTCGATTATTTTGTTGTCAGATGCCATTTTATTCCCGTGTATTATTAGAAAGGTGGAGCGTATAGGCTAGGAGAACGTCCCTTGGGCCTATACGCTTACTACCTGTCAATTAATGCTAATCCCTATTATAAGATTTCGTTTGCGGTTTTATTGAAGTATTGGATACATTCTTTAATGTCCGGTACAGAGTTTTCCCAGTTGTATTCATACTCGATAGAGAATACTCCCTTGAAATTCTGGGATTTGAGTTCTTTCAACATTCCCTTTACATCTAGGATGCCTGTGCCCCAGATCACGTCGTACTGCTCATTCTCTCCTGCTTTTTTCGGGGCGATATCCTTGAAATGCAAAGAGATGATTCGACCTTTGAGTTGCTTTAAGCAATCAATCTGGTTTAGCCCCTCCCGACGCCAATGCCCCACATCGGAACAAGAACCAAGCGATTGACTGCGTCCGGAGATGGCTTTCAACAGGTTCTCAGGTTTCCAGTAGTCGGAAGGCTGCGGGTGATTATGGACGGAGATCTTAATGTTGTATTGCTTGGACAATTTTTCTACCAAGTCCCAGTCACTTAAAGCCGGTTCGCAAGTAATGAACTCTAGGTCCATCGCTTTCGCGAATTTGAACATCTTTTCCCAATCGGACGACTTTTCGGCTACATACACCCCGGTTCCTACGATCTTGATACCTTTGGATGCCGCAAGCTCCTTGATCTCTTTCTGGGTCTGCGCATCAAGGTTGAAATCGAATACTTTATCTCCCCATTTACCACCGAGCTTATGGCCGGGATAAATCTCGATGTATTTCAATCCCAGTTCTTGTGTCTTATCGAGAGCTTCCGTCAAAGGGAACAGGTGGAAACTATAGGATTGCATCCCTAGACGCCATCCGTTCTTCTCGGCCTTCGTTTGCGCTTCGCTTGGAATAGCCAATAGGCAGCAAACGATCGCTATCATTATTTTATAGATATGTCTTATCATATTTGGCTGTTATTAAAAGGTTTATCTTGGCATATCCGGCAAAGAGAAACCGTTGTTATACGTATGCTTGATCCATTCGTTGGCCATTTCCGCAGCGTTAAACTCGGCGAAGCGACGGTCGAAACGCGGATCTCCGTCAATTACCTTGAAATCATCCACCGTGACGATCTTGATCTTATCGTTCGGGGAGATGTTCGTAAACCGCATGTTCTCTCCATCCCATTGCAACTCACGATGCAAACCTTGCAGTCCGGAGAGGCGAACGGCCAAGACTCCCATCACGACCATCTCGTTGAACGGACCGGAGAACTGGAAGTTGGATGAGGCTTCCGTACGATTTTCCGGGGATTCCTTGCAAGCCCGGATCCAGTCTTGCTCATGGGCATTGGTGGACCATATGTCTCCATTGCCACCTTTCACTCTCGGGATCGTCGGTTTGGGCTGGTTGAAATGTTCCATGTCGGAAACCGGTAATAAGGTCGGGTTCATTCCATAACAGCCTGTCATGATCTTTCCTTTCGTTCCGATGAAGATGATACCGCCGTTCTCGTCGCCCATCATCTGCCCGTCTTTCAATTCTTCCGGACGGGGAGGCATCAGACCACCATCGTACCAATAGACTTTCACTTCCGGCATCTTGACATTTCCTTTGGGTGGACGTGCGGGGAATGTATAGGTTACGATCTGTGCGTGAGGAGGGGAGTACAGGTTACTCAAAGTAGAGCTGCCGATTACGCTGGTCGGATATTTTAAGTCGAGTGCCCAATACAACGGGTCCATGATATGGCAAGCCATATCGCCCAAGGCCCCGGTTCCGAAGTCCCACCATCCACGCCAGTTCCAAGGGGTATAGACCGGATTATAAGGCCGCTTTTGAGCCGGGCCGATCCATAAATCCCAATCCAGTGTCTTCGGGCACTTCGGGGTATCGTTCGGCTTCATCAAGCCTTGGGGCCAGATGGGGCGGTCTGTCCAACAATGTACCTCATATACATCGCCGATTACGCCAGACTGTATCCACTCCGCGATCTGCCGGCACCAGTCGAATGAGTTACCTTGGTTACCCATTTGGGTGGCTACCTTATATTTCTTCGCCAGTTTGGTAAGCAAACGCGATTCGTAAACGGAGTGGGTAAGCGGTTTTTGCGTATAGCAATGCTTGCCTAGCGTGATTGCGTGGGCGGTCACGCCGGCATGTGTATGGTCTGGGGTGGCTACCATAATCGCATCGATTGATTTACCCATCTCATCGAACATGACACGCCAGTCTTTAAAGCGTTTAGCCTTCGGATAGTCCTTGAAGGTCTTGTCCGCGTAGTGCCAATCTACATCGCATAAAGCTACGATATTCTCCGTGTTCATGTTGGCGAGGTTACGACGTCCCATACCGCCGACACCGATACCCGCGATATTCAGTTTGTCACTAGGAGCTGTATAGCCAAAGGATTTACCGAGTACAGAACCCGGAACGATCGTTAGTCCGGCTGCCGCTACGGCTCCGGTCTTGAGGAAACTTCTTCTCGAAATGTTTTTCATAACTATTAAATTTTAAGAAAACGATATTCTATAATGTTTGTAAATGAAGGTTGCGCCAAAGAACCTTGATGCCGCCACCATCATGTATTTGCAAAGCGATACGCCCTTGACCGGCTCCGATCTTTTCATCCCGGATGTTTACCATCTCCTCTCCGTTGAGCCAAGTCTGTACATTATCTCCTTGTACCCGGATACGCATCGTGTTCCACTCTCCTTGTTTTAGGATGTTCTCCTTCTCGTCCGGGATCTGTATCAACCATCCTCGTCCGTAGGATTCGTAGATACCGCCCGTGTCAAAGCCTTTGGGGGCGACTTCCACTTGCCAGCCGTTTACCTTTACATCTTTTTCTTCTACAAAGGAACGAATAAATACGCCAGAATTACCATCCGCTTCCTGTTTAAATTCCACGGTAAGGTCAAAATCGTCGTAATATTCCCGGGTGGCTAGATAGCCGTATTGTTTATCCGGGCCACTTTCGCATACTAATAAACCATCTTTTACATACCATAATTCTGTGCCGTATTTATCCCAGTTTGTAATGTCCTCGCCGTTGAATAAACGAGCCTCTCGTGTCTTGCGGGGAAGTTCCTTGATCTTGATATTACGGAACCATGCGGGATAACCGTGGTCTTGCAAACAAATCAAGCCTTTATGCGCTAATCCGTATTCAGGAGCGTTCGCCCATTTACCGCTGTTCTTACGGGAGAACCAATCATCAGACCATGCATCGAACTCTACGGTTTTGTGCCCGTTCATAAAGTAGGTGACATGTCCGTTGTCAAAAATAATCTTAGAGTTGTTCCATTCGCCGGCCGGATGTACTTTTATCGTGTTGAAGTCCGGTAAATACATCGCGTAATCCACTCCGCAACGTTGCCAATCTTCCAATGGCTCCGCGAAATTGATATCATCAATCAATTGATACTCGGGGCCGGTAACGTAGGGAACCGGGAATTGAGGACGTTCTACCACATGATATAATAAACCGCTATTTCCTCCTTTCGAGATTTTCCAGTCCCACGAAAGCTCAAAATTCTCATAAGCCTTGTCGGTGACGATGTATCCGCTGGCATCGCTACCTTGCCCGTCCGCTTGGATGGTTCCGTTTACAACTTCCCAAGGTCCGGTCAAGGCAGTTCCGTTATAATCCCGCCAGCCATCCAAGGTTTCCCCATCGAATAGAAGTTCCCAACCTTCCGCTTTCTCTTGTTCGGTCAATGTGTTATGCTTCGTGTTATCACAGGCGATTAAACCGAAAGCAGCTGCCATTGCGAACGATACGATTGTTATTTTCATGTACGTATAGCTTTATTGTTAATACAAATTTGTCGGTGTTTTATATATGAGACAACTCTGGGGCAAGGGATACGTAAGCTCTTTTTCCTTTTTTATTTATTTTAACGGAAGTGTATGGCAATCGGTCATTTATTAGTCGGCAAACGCAGTAGTACTGACTTTGCCAAGTAATATATACAAACATCGCCAACGCTGTATATCTGATTTGGATACACTAAATACATTATATGATGTAGCCAAATGTTGCTGTAATAGTTATGGTATCAACGACTGAAGCTTTTCTTTACAGAAAATACTACAATAAGCCAGTAATCGAATACTTTATTTAAAGTGTTGATAATCAGCATTGTGAAAATATCATGATGTTTATGCTGAAACACGTACGTGTTTTCGAAAAAAGTCGTACATGTTTGAAAAAATTCATGTACGTGTTTTTCTATAAAATGATAGGGATACAATTATACATGTTTAAAAGTTACAATAACTCTACTTTACAGAGCTTTGTCATAAAAGATATCGCCGACATTTATCGAGTGAGTAAGAAAAGGTTGAAATGTGATAGCAAAAGGCGTTGGGGTACCATGAAAATTTACTACCACCATTCTATATGTACACTGTAAGTCCGTATAATATATGGAATAGCGGTAGTAATTGTAACAAACGAGAGTAAAAACGCCCGTTGTTTTTGCTGGATTTATTTGATTTGCTTAAACGCTTTTCCGAGCATATCCGTGATGTCGCTGGCGATCATGCTCTCTTCCGAGCGGAAAGCGGCGGCGAGATCACCGGCTGTACCGTGCAAGAATACTCCGACTACAGCGGCAGTTTCCGGAGAATAGTCTTGCGCCAATAAGCTGAGGATGATGCCCGTCAGCACGTCTCCGCTACCGGCGGTTGCCATGCCCGGATTTCCGCAACTATTGAAATAAATGTTTCCTGCCGGAGAACAAATAGCGGTATAAGCACCTTTCAATACGATACAAATCTTATGTTCGGCGGCGAAAGATTGCGCTTTCATCAAACGGTCGTATGAGTTCGTGCTTTCACCCGCTATCCGATCGAACTCCTTCGGATGGGGAGTGAGGATGCTCCGTGGCGGGATCTTATTGAATAAGTCCTTGTTGGATGCCATTATATTAATAGCGTCCGCATCGATAACGACTGGTTTTGTGCTGGATTGCAGGATACGTTCGATCGCTGCTGCGGATTCTAAATGCTGTCCGAGTCCCGGTCCCATACCGACAGCGGAGTAACTACCTATCTCGGGAACCGTAGAGAAATAATCAGGATTTGCGTCTAGACTTAACATCGCTTCCGGGAAAGCGGTCTGGAAGATTGATTCGCCTCGGGTCGGGATATGCACGGTCAATAGTCCGGCTCCACTCCGTAAGCATGCCTTCGCGGATAATAGGGCGGCTCCCATTTTTCCTTTACTTCCGGCGATCAATAAAGCATGTCCGAACGTTCCCTTATGGGCGAAACGTTTGCGAGACTTTAACGAATAGGATATATCTTCTTCCGTAACCAATGAGTAAGGGGAAGCCGTCTCATAAATTGCGTCCGGATGGATTCCGATATCCAGTATTTTCCACTCGCCTACGTATTGTTCATTCTCCGGAAAAAGAAACGCCAGTTTCGGGAAGCCGAATGTCAAGGTTAAGCTGGCCTTGATGATCGCCTCCGAGTCATTCTTACGATTATCTTCCCCGAATAAGCCGGAAGGAATATCGATCGCTACGACTTCCGCCTCGGATTGGTTGATATAATTGACCATAGCGGCGAAACCTCCGGTGAGAGGACGGTTTAATCCCGAACCGAACAAGCCATCGATCACCACGTCTCGGTCGGTTAGCGTCGGCGGCTCAAAGTCACGGACCACTTCCGTAAATTCGATCCGTTCCATGTCGAGCAGACGCTGCTTGTTTTGCTCACACTCTACGGACAGATGCTCTGTCGGGTTGAATAAATACGTCTCTACCCGGTATGATTCCTCGTTCAAAAGGCGGGCGATGGCCAAAGCGTCGGCTCCGTTATTGCCTTGACCGGCGAAAATCACGATGCGGACCTGCTTGGAGTAGCGCCGGCAAAACTCATGGACGAACGTCGTAGCGGCACGCTCCACTAAGTCGATCGAACTAATTGGCTCGTGTTGAATCGTATATTGGTCGAGCTCCTTTACCTTGTCTGTAGCGAATATCTTAATCATAATTCTAGATGTCTGGGGTTTTATTCTGCTTACAAATGTATAACAAACTTTGGTATGTTGCTACACTTTTTTGTGCATCGCCGAAAAAGTTGTACATTTGTCCCCTCGAAAACCGAAAGATTTATGGACAGAATTCGTCTAAAAGACAAAGAATTTGAACTGTTTATTCCGGAGTCGGATATTCAGGCGGCTATCGCTAAAATGGCCGTTCAGATTAAAGCGGATGTGGAAGGGAAAAATCCTCTATTCGTGGGTGTGCTAAACGGGGCTTTTATGTTTGTCGCCGAGCTGATGCGTGAGCTGGATGTTCCGTATGAGCTGACATTCGCTCGTTATTCCTCGTATCAAGGAACTTCCAGTACGGGCATATTGAATGAGATCATGCCGGTGCAGGCTGATATTTGCGGACGTATGGTGATCTTATTGGAGGATATTATCGATACGGGCTTTACGATGAGCTACGTGATGGAGAAGCTTCGGAGCGAGGGTGCCGCCGATGTAAGATTGGCAACGATGCTTTTCAAGCCGGAATCCTTGAAATGCGAGTTGACTCCGGATTATGTAGGCTTACAGATACCCGCTGATTTTATCGTGGGACATGGTTTGGATTATGATGAGTTGGGCCGCTCATATAAGGATATCTACAAGGTTGTGGAATAAAATAGTATACATTATATATAATAAAGGAACAATAGTATGTTGAACGTGGTTATTTTTGGTGCTCCCGGTTCAGGTAAGGGAACACAAAGTGAGTTGATTATTAAAGAATACGGTTTGGATCATATCTCTACTGGCGATGTATTGCGTGGCGAGATGAAGGCTGAGACAGAACTGGGCAAGATCGCTAAGGATTATATCGAGAAGGGACAATTGGTTCCGGACGAGTTGATCGTTGATATGTTGGCGAATGTATTGGATAGCAAGAAGCCGGCTAAGGGCGTAATCTTCGATGGTTTCCCTCGTACGATCCCTCAAGCGAAAGCCTTGAAGAAGATGTTGAACGAGCGTGGAACAGACGTTTCCGTTATGTTGAACCTTCAAGTAGAGGAAGAGGAGTTGATCAAGCGTTTATTGGAGCGCGGTAAAGTATCCGGACGTTCTGACGATAACTTGGAGACGATCAAATCCAGACTGGATGTTTACCATACTCAAACAGCTCCTTTGGCAGACTACTATGTAGGTGAAGGCAAGCACGTGGCCATCAAAGGGATGGGAACAATCGAGGAAATCTTCGGTCGTATCAAAGAGGCGGTTAATAACGTAAAATAATTGAAATAAACCAATATGGCTGAATCGAACTTTGTAGATTATGTCAAGATCTATTGCCGCTCAGGAAAGGGTGGAAGAGGGTCTTCTCACTTCCGTCGTGAGAAATACATTCCGAAAGGAGGTCCCGACGGGGGCGATGGAGGGAGAGGAGGTCATGTGTATCTCCGTGGTAACCGGAATTACTGGACGCTCCTTCACTTGAAATATGAGCGTCATATCATGGCCACCAATGGTGAGAGTGGTAGCGCGAAGCGTAGCTCGGGTAAAGACGGGGAGGATCGAGTAATCGAGGTTCCTTGCGGTACGGTTGTTTACGATGCTGAGACCGGAGAGTTTATTTGCGACGTTACGGAAGACGGTCAGCAAGTGATGTTGCTGAAAGGCGGTCGTGGCGGTCTGGGGAATTTTAACTTCAAGACGGCTACCAATCAAGCGCCCCGTTATTCGCAACCGGGTGAGCCGGCATTGGAACGTACGGTGATTCTTCAGTTGAAATTGCTGGCCGATGTCGGTTTGGTAGGCTTCCCGAATGCGGGTAAATCTACCTTGCTTTCTGTCGTATCCGCCGCTAAACCGAAGATCGCTAATTATCCTTTTACTACGTTGGAGCCTAATTTAGGCATCGTGAGTTATCGCGATAACCGTTCGTTCGTAATGGCCGATATACCGGGTATTATCGAAGGAGCAAGCGAGGGAAAAGGTTTGGGACTTCGTTTCTTACGTCATATCGAACGTAATTCATTGTTATTGTTCATGGTTCCCGCTGAGGCAGACGATATCAAGAAAGAATACGAGATATTGCATAATGAGTTAGTGAAGTATAATCCGGAATTGCTGGATAAACGCCGTGTACTGGCGATCACCAAGAGCGATATGCTGGATGAGGAATTGATCGAGGCTTTGTCGCAAGACTTGCCGGAGGGAATTCCGTATGTCTTTATATCTTCTATCACGGGACTGGGTATTGTCGAGTTGAAAGACCTTTTATGGAAAGAGCTGAATAAGGAGAATTTCCATGAGGCAGAGCGAATTGTCCATAAGAATATAGATGTAAGCACGTTGGAATTTGAGGACGACGACGAATACATCTTCCCCGTGGACGAGGATGACCCGGATGAGGAATACGAGGAATACTGGGACGATGATGAAGATGAAGATACAAGAAAATAAGCAAATAGAGGTGTCGCGGTTCTCCGGGTTAAGCGGATACCGCGACATTTCTCATTTTACGACAACACGTCATGGCGGCGTGAGTACGGGAACGTACGCTTCGATGAATCCGGGCGTTTATACCGAGGATGATCCGGGCTTCATCCGGAAGAACTTGGAACTTCTTTCGAATGCGGTCGGGATTTCCCTAGAGAATATGGTTATACCTCATCAGACCCATGAGGATCGAGTATTGGCGATCGACGCGTCTTTCCTTTCGCTGAATGATAAAGAGCGAAAGCTACGTTTGGAAGGCGTGGACGCTTTGGTGACGAATGTTCCGAATGTATGTGTAGCCGTATCTACGGCGGATTGTGTCCCTGTCTTGTTATATGCGCCGGATCGTAAAGTGGTAGCTGCTGTCCATGCGGGTTGGCGGGGTACGGTTTTACACATAGCTCGTAAGGCGGCAAGCTTGATGATCGAGGCATACGATTGCGATCCTACTCAATTGGTTGCCGGAATAGGTCCCTCTATCAGTCAAGCGGCATTTGAGGTGGGAGAGGAAGTCGTAAAAGCTTTTCAAATGGCGGGCTTCCCAATGGAGCGGATTCTTCGACGTAATGCGGAGACTCAAAAAGCGCATATCGATCTATGGGAAACCAACCGTTTACAATTGTTAGAGGCAGGATTGCTCTCCGGGCATATAGAGATCGCTGGCATCTGTACTTATATTCGGTATGAGGATTATTTCTCCGCTCGTCGCCTCGGTGTCAAAAGCGGCCGGATCCTTACCGGGATATGCTTGAAAAAATCTTAGTTATATTGGCTCAAACTTATAATAGACATGATTTCAATCACTCTTTCATCTGAGATATCGGAGGCTTGCCCCGATCTTCACGTGTTGGCTATCGCCTGCCAAGTAAAGAACACGGAGCCCGATGAACGACTTTGGGAAGAAATAACCCGTGTTGAGGAGGACATCCGTTCTACCTGTAAGATAGAGGATATTAATAAGTGGACTCCTATTTTCGCTACCCGTCAGGCTTATAAACGTCTGGGGAAAGACCCGAACCGGTATCGCCCTTCCGCCGAGGCGTTAAGACGGCGGATACTTCGCGGGCTTCCTTTATATAAGATAGATACCTTGGTGGATATCGTCAATCTGGTTTCTATCCGTAGCGGTTATTCTATCGGAGGATTTGACGCAGATAAGATTGTAGGCGGATTGGAACTAGGTGTCGGAAAAGAGGGGGAAATTTATCACGGTATCGGACGTGGTGAATTGAATATCGCCGGTCTTCCAGTCTACAGGGATGGAGTAGCGGGTGTCGGAACGCCTACCAGCGATGAGGAACGTACCAAGATTGAAATGTCGACCACTTCATTGTTAATGATTCTGAATGGTTATTCCGGTAAGGAGGGCTTATTGGAAGCGGGTGGTTACTCGGTTGACTTATTAAAAAGATATGTCTCAGCGGTAAACGTGGAAGCGGAACTGATATGCCGAGAAAACAGAGGAAAAATAACGTTATAACCGTGTTAATATTGTTTACAAAGCGAAAAATGTCCATCTTTTATGCTAAAAAACATCTATAATCTTTTGTTTTAATCATTTAATCTATAAATTTGTCCCCAGTAATCAAATGTTATCATAAAATGATTGAATTAATTGGTACAAACGCCGGCCTTGTATGGAACGTTTTAAATGAAGGCGGTAAAATGAGTTTTAAGGCAGTGAAGAAAGCCACGAAGATTAAAGCGGAAAAAGATATGTACGCCGCTTTTGGTTGGTTGGCGAAAGAAGGTAAATTAGCTTTCGAGGAGATTGAAGGTGAAATGTATGTTTCTTTAGTGTAAACAAGAGGAACGTTTACAAGAATTAGGGAGGGCTGTTCGATTTTTTTGGACGGCCTTTTTATTTGTCCATACGTTTTCTGTCAAAATAATTAAGTCTACAGTTGGTTAATTCAATTCAAAAACTTACTTTTGTGTAGAATTTGGTGTGAAATGACCGAAGATCATAAGAGATTGTTAGCTGTATTTGAGGTTAGAGTTCGTGATTTGATGGCGTTATGCGATCAGCAGAAACGTAGAATTGACGAACTTACAGCTGCTTTGAGCCTTAAAGACGAGGAGTTGCGGCAGGCGAAGGATATGATTGAAGGATTGAATGCCAAATGTGATAACATGCTGACGGCGCGAATTGTTTCCACGAACGAGGAAGAGATGAAGAACGCCCGGATGCGGTTATCAAAATTAGTGCGGGAAGTAGACAAGTGCATCGCACTTTTAAATGAATAGAAGCGATGGACGAAGAATTTCTTATAAATATAGTGATAGCCGGAAAGAAATATCCGCTTACGATCAAACGTCATGAGGAAGAGTTGGCGCGTGCCGCCGCTGATCAGATCAACAGCAAGATTCTTCAATACAGGCAGCATTTCGCGGTCGAGGTGGATACGAAAGATTTGTTAGCCATGGTGGCTTTTCAACTCTCGATGCATAATCTGGAGTTGGAAAAACGGAATGATACAAATCCTTTTACGGATAAGATACAGGAGCTTACAACCGAGTTGGAAGGATATCTGAAGAAATAACATACATATTGTAAGAAGAGAGTTTCCGCACTGCTTTGCACGGTGAGACCGTGTGATGGTAGTGCTTTTTTTGTATATAAATAAATGAATCTTAAATTATTAGTTAAATGGTTGGAATGTATATAATCATACCGATAGTAACCTTCATCATTGGTGGGTTGCTTGCGTGGCTGGGCATGCGTTTCCTTCTGAAGTCGAAGTACGACTCCGTGCTTCAAGAGGCGGAGAAGGAGGCCGAGGTGATAAAGAAGAACAAGATGCTGGAAGTAAAGGAGAAGTTTCTTCATTTGAAAGCGGACTTGGAAAAACAGGTATCACAGCGTAACGCTAAGATCCAGTCTGTCGAGACTAAATTGAAACAAAGAGAACTGACGATGAATCAACGTCAGGAAGAGTTACAGCGTAGGAATAACGAGGTAGAGGCTGTAAAGGAGAATTTATCTTCTCAGTTGGAGTTGGTGGAGAAGAAGAAGCAAGATTTGGATAAACTTCATCAGAAGGAAGTGGAGCATTTGGAGGCTATCTCCGGGTTGTCCGCCGAGGAAGCCAAAGAGCGTTTGATCGAGTCCTTAAAGGATGAGGCAAAGACGCAAGCCGCTTCTTACATCAACGAGATCGTCGAGGAGGCGAAGATGACCGCTAATAAGGAGGCGAAGAAGATCGTGATCCAGTCTATCCAACGGGTAGCGACGGAGACGGCTATCGAGAACTCTATTACCGTGTTCCATATTGAATCGGACGAGATCAAAGGCCGTATCATCGGTCGTGAGGGACGTAATATCCGTGCTTTGGAGGCCGCTACCGGTATTGAGATCGTGGTGGATGATACGCCTGAGGCTATCGTTCTTTCTGGATTCGACCCGGTTCGTCGTGAGATCGCTCGTTTGGCCTTGCATCAATTGGTACAGGACGGACGTATCCATCCGGCTCGTATCGAGGAGGTGGTAACGAAGGTGAAGAAGCAAGTGGAAGACGAGGTCGTAGAGACCGGTAAGCGTACCGTGATCGATTTGGGAGTGCACGGTTTGCATCCGGAATTGATTCGTATGATCGGTAAGATGAAGTATCGTTCTTCTTATGGACAAAACTTGTTGCAACATGCTCGTGAGACGGCCAACCTTTGTGCCGTGATGGCTTCCGAGTTGGGATTGAACCCGAAGAAAGCGAAACGTGCCGGATTGTTACATGATATTGGTAAAGTGCCCGATGATGAGCCGGAATTGCCGCACGCTATCTTGGGTATGAAGCTTTGCGAGAAATATAAGGAGAAACCGGATATTTGCAACGCCGTAGGCGCTCACCACGATGAGGTGGAGATGCAGACGCTGTTGGCTCCGATCGTACAGGTTTGCGACGCTATTTCAGGTGCTCGTCCGGGCGCACGTCGTGAGATCGTAGAGGCTTATATCAAGCGTTTGAATGATTTGGAACAATTGGCTTTATCGTATCCGGGTGTTGTCAAGACTTACGCTATCCAAGCGGGTAGAGAGTTGCGCGTAATCGTTGGCGCTGATAAGATTGACGATAAGGACACCGAGAACTTGTCCGCTGAGATCGCTAAGAAGATTCAGGATGAGATGACTTATCCGGGACAGGTTAAGATCACGGTGATCCGTGAGACTCGTGCGGTAAGCTACGCTAAGTAAGAATATATTTAATATAAATAAAAAAGGCCGGCTTGTGTAAGTCGGCCTTTTTTATATCTGTCGCTATCGATTTCCCAGATCGTCGTATAAAGTTTGTAATAGGACTTTTCCTTTCTCCAAGCGGGTCTCGTTTCCGCTTTCAGGTTCTTCTACTAAAATCTTGTTCCCTTCATTGTCGTATACGGAAACACCGGATTCGTCTATAAAGCCAAATCCATTATTGAATGTATAAAAGGCGTAATGCGGGACGCAAGGATTCAATATATCTTTGCTGAATGAGAACTCATCCGTGGGGAGACCCATCTGATTTAATAAGGTGGCTGCCAAATCGGTTTGGTTTGCGTACGTATCGATCACTTTAGGTTCAGCGATCGCTCCGCCTAGCCATAGCATAGGTATGTGGAAACGTAAAGGTCCGTACTCCTGCATGTTTTCAGGGTAACGGTATCCGTGGTCGGAGACAAAGATGACTACCGTATTTTTCCATGCCGGCAGTTCCTTGAACGTATCAATGAAATTACCGATACAGCTATCCGTAAACGCGACGGAGTTTAGATAAGGATGCTCCAAATGGTGAAACGGGACCTCGAATGGCTCATGGCTACTTAATGTCAGGAATGTACTTAACCAAGGTTTGCCGTCGACTGGTCTTTGCTTGATATCCTCGTAAAGATGCGAGAACGTGATATCGTCGTTTGCTCCCCATTTACTCAGACGGCTGCTCAAGGGAAAATCACGGTCTGCCGTTATCTTGCTGTAGCCGGAACTATAGAAATAACTTTGCATATTCGTGAAATTGATATCACCTCCATAGAGCATATCTGCCGTATATCCTTCTTTGTTAAGACTCTTTGCGATAGATGGAAGGGTCTGGCTTTTCACCGGATACTTCATGATGGAGGTGGTGGGTTGGGCTAAATAGCCGTTCAATACGGAGACTAAGCCTCGATCGGTACGGAACGAGTTGGCATATAGGTTCGTGAATAATACACCCTCTTTGCTCAGCCGATTCAAGTTCGGCGTAATTCCCGGCTCACCGCCAACAGCCTCGATAGCATTTGCCGTGAAACTCTCCATGATGATAATGAGAATATTGGGACGAGTCGTTGTCAATAGCTTGACAGGCTCTGTAGGTATGGAATCTCCCGGGCATAAGGAGTCTTGGGCTTGAATGAGCGTATCGAATAAGGCTTTCCGCTTTTCCTCCGGGTAGAAATCGAATTGCGAGGCAAAATCCTGTTGCTTACTCAATGAGGCTATCAGACTGAAACACGGGTTGATCGCCGAATGATTCAAGAACTGGTTCTGGCTGAAATAAACCATGCCGACATTTGCCGTAGACGTAGTTACGCCTCCCCGGATCGGAATAAACAATATTCCCCCTGCTAAGAGGATGGCGAAAGTACTTCCCAATTGTTCCAATCCCGTAGGTGGAAAGCTAGGCTTTACTGGCGCGAACCGGAGGATGAAGGTGAACCAAGCATAGATACTTAGCGTATATGCCACGAATACCAATAATTGGATAAAGAACATTCCCAACGGAACACTCGCCATCGCATCGGCGGGCGATTGCAGGTAGAAGAATAAAGTAGCGTCCAACCTGAATCCCCAAAAGCTGTATAAAGCCACATCTACGGAGAAGATCGCAGATACCAGAATTCCCATGATCAAGAAGTACCCTTTCAATACCTTCTTCAACCAAGCGCCCGGAAGCCAAACTGATACTAAAGTCAATAGGAGAGGGATGGCCGTAAGGTATCCCGCTATCGTACAATCCAGCTTCAGCCCATGAAGCATAACCTGTAGGAAGTCCGTGAAGGTACAAGCCTCGGACAACGCATGCTGATAAAACATAAATACCGGTTTTTGAATAACAAAAACCGGTAGCCATGCGATAAAAACGATTAGTATGAATAATAATCTTTTTTTCATTTCGAATATAACTTTTCCCGTAACTCCGCGATAGCCGGATCTGTGATGTAATCATCGTAATCCATCATCTTATCGATGATACCGTTAGGAGTCAGCTCGATGATACGGTTCGATACAGTCTGTATGAACTCGTGGTCATGACTGGAGAACAGGATATTTCCCTTGAATGTCTTCAATGTATTATTGAAGGCTTGGATGGATTCCAAGTCCAAGTGATTGGTCGGAGTATCCAAGATCAAGCAGTTGGCGTCGGTGAGCATCATACGTGAGATCATACAACGCATCTTCTCACCTCCGGAAAGTACGCTTACCTTTTTCATGAGCTCCTCGCCCGAGAACAACATACGTCCGAGGAAGCCTTTCAAGAATACCTCGTTAGTATCCGGCGAGAACTGGCATAACCAATCGAGCAGGTTGATATCTGTATTGAAATATTTGGAGTTATCGAGAGGAAGATAAGAGGTCGTGATCGTCTGTCCCCACTGATACGTACCGGCATCCGCTTTCTCCTCACCGTTGATGATCTGGAACAAGGCGGTCATGGCACGAGGGTCGTGACTGATAAATACGATCTTGTCATCCTTCTCCACGAAGAAGTTCAAGTCCTTGAACAATACCTGTCCGTCGATACTCTTCGACAATCCTTTCACCTCAAGGATCTGGTTGCCCGGTTCGCGGTTAGGCGTGAACAAGATTCCCGGATAGCGGCGTGAGGACGGTTTGATCTCCTCGATATTCAGCTTCTCCAACATCTTCTTGCGACTGGTGGTCTGCTTGGACTTCGCTACGTTGGCACTGAAACGGCGGATAAATTCTTCCAACTCTTTCTTCTTCTCCTCGGCTTTCTTATTCTGGTTCTGCTGTTGACGAAGGGCTAACTGGCTAGACTCGTACCAGAAGCTATAGTTTCCGGCGAATAATTGTAATTTACCGAAGTCGATATCCACGGTATGCGTACAAACGGAGTCGAGGAAGTGACGGTCGTGGCTAACAACCAATACGGTATGCTCGAAATTAGAGAGATAATTCTCCAACCAAGAAACCGTCTCAAGGTCCAAGTCGTTCGTCGGCTCATCCAATAATAGGTTATCGGGCTGTCCGAACAAGGCACGGGCCAATAAGACACGTACTTTCTGCTTACCGCTCAAGTCCTTCATATACATATAATGCAAATCCTCCTTGATGCCTAGTCCGCTCAATAGGTTGGCGGCGTCGCTCTCTGCGTTCCAGCCTTCCATCTCGGCGAATTTCTCTTCCAGTTCCGATACGCGGATACCGTCGGCGTCGCTGAAATCAGGTTTCTCGTAAAGGGCGTTTTTCTCGCTCATCACCTCCCATAAGGTCGTATGTCCCATCAATACGGTATCCATAACCGTATATTCATCGAACGCGAAGTGATCTTGGCTCAATACGGAAAGACGTTCGCCCGGTCCTAGGTTAACGCTACCTCTGGTAGGGTCTAATTGCTTGCTGATTACACGGAGAAACGTAGATTTTCCGGCCCCGTTAGCACCGATAATACCGTAGCAATTGCCCGGTGTAAACTTCATGTTCACATCCTGAAAAAGGATGCGTTTTCCAAACTGTACGTCCAGATTGTTAACTGTTATCATATTTCGTATACCTATTAAATTGCGATTGAGGATGCAAAGGTACGAAAAATATTGTTTATCTTATCATTGGATGTCATACATCCCGCTCGTTCTCTCCCTTTTTTAGGCTAATTATCTTTTGGGCGTTGAGCGGTGAGATAACGCTTTTCCCGGTTTTGGCTTCCAGCTCTAATCGGGCGTTACGAGCCACCTCGCCTCCTTGTTGGGCGACATTTATGTGCTCGCTAAAGGTGTCTGGTTCCGATGCTTCTGATATTTCCTTGGTAGATAACTCGGCCAGCATGTTTAATACAAGCTCTTTGTTTGTCATATTATCTCGAAGATTCTCTTTTCTTAATCCTTTGAATCGTTTATATTCCTTGGAGGTCATGTCGGACCATGACTTATAGATTATGTCGGTTAATGTAGCGAAATGGAGGCCTTCTTCCAGTCCTCTCTTCTTCCATTCGTCTGTTAGATCTTTCCGTATCTCGATGGATTTCAATCGTTGGTTGATCCAATTATCCGAATAGCCCAATCGTTTATAATCGGCCATGGCTTGCTCGATAGACAATTCCGGGTCTTGCATTTGATCCAAACGTTCCTTCGCTACTTGGGCGATCCATAACTTAAAAGGTTCTGCTTTTGGAGATGGTACTGATTGGATAAGGCGGAAGAGTTGCTCGGTATTGGCTACGTCGGTTAAATATTTCTTGCCATCAGCGGCCTGCATTTTCAGTTGACTACAATTTGTAGTCAACTCGCTACCTTCTCTTTTCAATCTGGTTTTTAATACACTCCAGTATTTTCGAGGGTTGGGGCTATCTGTTAAAATAGATATAACATCAACGATCGAGAAATACCATTCCTCTTGTTCGTCATCCCATATGGCGCGAACTTTTCTTTCTTCGAATAAGCGGATAGATTCTTTTTGTGTCATTTGTAGTTGCTTTGAGTAGTTATAGACAAAGGTAAATGAGGATTTAGTATATCCATAGTTTAATAGTTTGATTAAAAGTTTATTTATCGCAAAGTAAGTATATTAATCTCATTTAAGCAAACGATACGCGGTTTAAATGAGAAGGTACGAAAAATATTGCTTATCTTTGCATTATACATTAATATCCAATTGTGTAATGAATAAACAATCTGTCATATCTCTTCTTCGGAAAGCAAAGCAGCCTTTGTCGCAGAGTTGCGGTGTAAAGCAGTTGGGGCTTTTTGGCTCTACTGTTCGTGAGAGCAATACGGAAAGTAGTGATGTGGATATATTGATCGACTTTGAGGATGATAAAGAGACTTATTCCAATTTCCTTTTGGCTTGTGAGATATTAGAGAAGCTTTTTGACAGATTGAAAGTGGACATAGTCACCCTTAAAGGGTTAAGCCCTTTTATTGGCCAGCAGATATTAAAGGAGGTAGAATATGTGTAAGACCCCTATCGCTTATTTGCTGCATATATTGGAGGAATGTAACTACATCCTTTCTGTAGTTACGGATGATCTGCCTATGTATCAATTTCTTTCGGATGAAACGTTAAAGAGGGCGGTTTGCCGTAGTTTGGAGATTGTCGGTGAAGTGACTAAGAAAATTCCCGCAGATGTTAAATATCAATGGAGTGACATTCAATGGAAACATATGGCTGGAATGAGAGATCGGTTGATTCATGACTATATGGGTGTTAATTATCTGATTGTTTGGGATGTGGCAAAGAATATTATTCCAAAATTGCAACCTCAAATAGAAGCGGTGATAGAGAAAGAACAGAGTCGTTGAGAGAGTTGTTGTGTTAGATATGTTTAGAAACCCTGCTATTTCGTAGGTGCTTATCTAGCATGGAACAGTTTTATGTCGTATATTTGCGGCGAATATAAAAACGAAATAATAAGAAACAGAGAGTAAACGATAGAGATATAAGAGATTGACATATTAGTATTTGCTATTTATTTCTTAATGTAGTAAAACGACCAAATAATAAAGCTCAAGAAGAAATAAGTTCGATAGTGAGTACACCCAAACGGGGTGTGTTCCTAGTGCTTATTTGGTTTGGGCTTGGGTGCTTGGTCGTACCTTCTACGTTCTGAATAAGTAGGGTTCACACCTTTTTTGTGTCCTTATGTCTCTTATTTATTAACCTTATAATATTATAGCCTATGATTTAGAACCATTCTTTCCTTATTCCTTAATTTATGCTTCGCCGCATTTCTCCGGAAGAAAAACGACCAATTTTATTCTTAAAGCCCAGAGAAAGGTAAAGGTGAATGCGCCCCCGTTTTATTTTGTTTCGAAATGGGTGCGACACGCTTTTGCATTCTTTTCCCTGTTGGATGGAGATGCAGAGCGTGGCGCACTTTTAGTTTCAAACAATTTAAAACGAATCTTTTTACGATGACAAATGATGAGTTGCAATCGAAGACGATTGCCTTTTTGCGCTTTCCCTTGATCGTGGGGGTGGTATTGATACATTGCTATTATAAAGAATTGCCGATAGGTGGTGTTAAGGTTCCCGTAATGGATGAATATCCCATTTATAAATTAATAGCGGACCTGTTTTCTCAAGTGCTGGCACGTACTGCCGTACCTCTTTTTTTCTTGATATCCGGTTATCTGTTCTTTTATAAGAGTTCCTTTAGTTGGCCTATGTATGGCTCTAAATTGCGAAAGCGGGCACAAACCTTGCTGTTGCCTTATCTGTTTTGGAATGGAGCATTGGTGGGTTTGCACCTCTTGATAGAACTTTTGTTTCCATCTGTGCTTTCCGGTGAGGCTAAACCTGTGCTGGATTACGGATGGTGTGATTGGTGGGATACCTTTTGGGCGAGAGAACCTAGTGAGCCGGGAGGAATGCCGATGCCGATCAACTATCCGTTGTGGTTTATCCGTGATTTGATGGTATTGGTGGTATTCTCGCCATTGGTGTATGCTATGGTACGCTATTTACGGCAATATGCGTTAGCGCTACTTGGCTTTCTTTGGCTCATTTACGATGGGGCCAGTTCGCCGGGTTTAAGTCCGACCGCTTGGTTCTTTTTCTCGCTTGGTGCTTTCTATAGCGTGCATCGGCGGAATTTTGTAGTGGAGACGCGTCCTTTATTACGGGGGGCGGCATTGCTTTATGTGGTTTTGGCTTTAGCGGATCTTCTTTCAAAGGAATTAGGATGGAATGTTTATGTGCATAATGTAGGCATTCTTGTGGGCTGTGTCTTTGCGATCTCTCTTTCTGCGTATGGATTGGAAAAGGCTCTTTGGCGGACTAACTCCTTCTTGGAGGGGGCTAGTTTCTTTGTCTTTGCGTCCCATGTAATCGTGCAGATCTTTATATATCGATTGATATTATGGTTCTTCCGGTCTTCTGCGGAATGGGCGATTATTGGGATTTACTTCGGGGTTGCTTTGGGAGCTATTTTGATCTGCTTGGCTTTCTATGTCATGCTTCGGCGCTTTCTGCCTAGGCTTCTCTCTGCAATCACGGGAGGCCGATAGCTTTCTGTGGGGGTGATGACTTGTCAGTGGGAGGCGCTTTGCTGTGACTATTTGGTCAGGATTGGCGTTTTTCGCTGACAATGCCTTTTTATAGGCAGGGTGAACTGGAGGGAAAGGAGAGCGAAAAAGGTCGGTTTTTACCGGTTTTCGGGTCTGCGGATAGGCATTGTAAGGTTGTTACGATCCAGTTGTAGGGTGTTTACGGCGGCGTTGTTAGTTGCTTTCGACTGCGAATGCTATTGTTTTCGGAGCGAAACACTATTGTTTTCGAGTGAAAAGTCTATTGTTTTCGAATAAGAAGTCTATTGTTTGTATGTTTGAGGGTGATAAGAGACGGGAATCCTCGCTAGAATAAAAGCCCCAAAAACGATATATCATTGAAAAATAACTAATTGCGGATTTTTATTCTCAAATATGGAAACCGACTGTACTCTGGGGCGAAATATTCGATTCTCTGGAGCTTTAGAATACAAAATGTCAGAATGTCAAATTGGGCGATTTTCTATTATTAACAAAGGAAATCTCATTATCTTAGGGCAATGTCATATGTTGTAGAGACGGGGCGTGACCCGTCTCCCGTATCATGTGCGATGGATTCATGTTTCTTTGGCTATGGATGAAATTTGGTATGGTTGCCTTGTTTTTATCTGAATAATAAGGCTGGATTGGAAATAAATATCTACTTTTGTGCTCTAAAACATTAAAGTAAACGAAAATAGAAAGATGGCTGCAACGAAACGAATGAAACGTGCCTTGGTCTCTGTGTTTCACAAAGACGGGCTGGACGAAATCCTAAAGAAATTGCATAGCGAGGGTGTGAGCTTTGTATCAACAGGTGGTACTCAATCATTTATCGAGTCATTGGGTTTGCCTTGTGATGCGGTAGAGGACTTGACTTCTTATCCGTCTATTTTGGGCGGTCGTGTGAAGACGCTTCATCCGAAGGTATTCGGTGGTATCTTGGCTCGCCGTGAGAACGAGAATGACCAGAAACAATTAGCTGAATATGAGATCCCGGAGATTGACTTGGTTATCGTTGACCTATATCCTTTCGAGGAGACTGTCGCTTCCGGCGCTGAGGAACAGGCAATTATTGAGAAAATAGATATAGGCGGTATCTCTTTGATACGTGCCGCCGCGAAGAACTTCAAGGATGTGGTAATCGTAGCTTCCAAGGCTCAATACCAGCCGTTGATGGATCTTTTGAACGAGAAGGGCGCTGAGACAAGCATCGAGGATCGTAGATGGTTCGCCAAAGAGGCGTTCGCCGTTTCCTCGGGTTACGACTCCGCTATCTTCAATTATTTTGATGGCCGCGAAGGTTCCCATTTCCGTGCAACGGTAGATAGTCCGATGCATTTGCGTTATGGCGAGAATCCTCATCAAGCCGCTAAGTTCTATGGTAAGTTTAACGATATGTTCGATCAAATCCATGGAAAAGAGATTTCTTACAACAACTTATTGGATATCGACGCTGCCGTGAACTTGATCGATGAGTTCGACGAGCTGACGTTCGCTATCTTAAAACATAATAATGCTTGCGGTATCGCTTCCCGCGGTAATGTGGTTGAGGCTTGGAAAGAGGCTTTGGCTGGTGACCCGGTTTCCGCTTTCGGTGGCATCTTGATCACGAATACTACGATTAACAAGGAAGTGGCCGAGGAAATCAACAAGATTTTCTTCGAGGTGATTATCGCTCCGGCTTACGACGCTGACGCGCTGGAGGTACTTCAACAGAAGAAGAACCGTATCATCTTGATCCGTAAGGATTGCAAGACTTGCCCGATGCAGTTCCGTTCTTTATTGAATGGTGTCTTGATGCAGGAGAAGGACTTGAGTATCCAAGGTAAGGCGGATTTGGAGCCTATGACGGATAAGCAGCCGACAGCCTCGGAGGTTGAGGACCTGTTGTTCGCCAACAAAATCGTGAAGAACAGCAAGTCCAATGCGATCACCTTGGTGAAGAACAAGCAGCTTTGCGCCAGCGGTATCGGGCAGACCTCTCGTGTGGACTCTTTGAGACAAGCCATAGAGAAGGCTAAATCATTCGGCTTCGACTTGAATGGCGCCGTGATGGCTTCCGACGCTTTCTTCCCGTTCCCCGATTGCGTTGAGATCGCAGACCAAGCAGGTATCACGGCCGTAATCCAGCCGGGAGGCTCTATCAATGATAAGTTGTCTGTCGAGTACTGTAACCAACATGGTTTGGCTATGGTGAAGACAGGTGTTCGTCATTTTAAACATTAATAATAAGACTAATGGGATTGTTTTCTTTCACACAAGAAGTTGCCATAGATTTGGGTACCGCTAATACCATTATCACGTGTAATGATAAGATGGTGGTAGACGAACCTTCGGTGATTGCTTTGGATGCTCGCTCGGACAAGGTGCTGGCTGTCGGTAAGGTGGCCCGTGAGATGTACGAGAAGACGCACCCGAATATTCGTACCGTACGACCGCTTCGTGAGGGAGTTATCGCGGATTTTTACGCTGCCGAGCAAATGATTCGCGGCTTTATCAAGATGGCGAGCGGAAGGAAGCGCTGGTTCGCTCCGTCCTTACGTATGGTGATCGGTATCCCTTCAGGTAGTACGGAGGTAGAGATACGTGCCGTGCGAGACTCTGCCGAGCATGCCGGTGGACGTGATGTGTACATGGTTTTTGAGCCGATGGCTGCCGCTATCGGTGTCGGTATAGATGTCTTGGCCCCCGAGGGTAATATGATCGTGGATATAGGCGGTGGTACTACCGAGATCGCTGTCATCTCCTTAGGTGGTATCGTGTCGAATAAATCAATCCGTATGGCGGGTGACGATTTAACGGCTGATATCGTGGAGTATATGCGTCGCCAACACAACGTGAAGGTGAGTGAGCGTATGGCCGAGCGTATCAAGATCAACGTGGGTTCTGCGCTTACGGTATTGGAGGACGCTCCGGAGGATTACGTGGTTCATGGTCCGAATCAGATGACTGCCTTACCGATGGAGGTACCTGTCTCTTATCAGGAGATCGCCCACTGCTTGGATAAGTCTATCTCGAAGATCGAGGCGGCTATCTTGAGTGCCTTGGAGCAAACCCCTCCCGAGTTATATGCCGATATCGTGAAAAACGGTATCTATTTGGCTGGCGGTGGTGCTATGCTTCGCGGTTTGGATAAGCGCTTGCGGGATAAGATGAATATCCAGTTCCATATCGCCGAGGATCCGTTGCATGCCGTGGCGAAAGGTACGGGAGTCGCTTTGAAGAATATTGAGAAGTTTAATTTCTTAATCCGATAAGAGTAAATAATTGAGAATTGAGAATTGAAAGTTGAAAATTAACGAGCCGATAGGTCTGGTTCTTTTCAATTTTCAATTCTCAACTTTCAGTTTTCAATTCCTATGCGTAAGTTACTAGAATTCCTGATCGGGAAGAGGCATTGGTTTTTGTTCATTCTGCTTGAGGCTGTTTCGTTGATGTTGGTCTATCGTAATAACGCGTACCAACGGAATATTATATTCAGCTCAGCGAATGTCGTGACAGGATATATCGCCTCGATATCCGGATCTGTCACTTCTTATTTGAATCTTCGGGATATCAATAAGGAGTTATTGGAGCGTAACGGACAGTTGGAATTGCAAATGCTGGATCTGCAAGATCAGTTAGATGCGCTGATTGCGGATACGGTTAGTTTTAAGGGATTTGCGCCGGATTCGACGGAGCAATTTCCTTATTCGTTTGTCGTGGCGGATGTAGTGAACAACAGTGTCACGCATTTGTCTAATTATATTACCGTGGATAAAGGGAAGCTGGACGGGATCATGCCCGATATGGGAGTTGTCTCGGAACGAGGTGTGGTTGGTATCGTATCGACGGTTTCCGATCATTTCTCCGTGATCATTCCGTTGCTGAATCCTAAGTTCCGGTTGAGTTGTAAGGTATTAGGTAGTAGTTATTTCGGGTCATTAAGCTGGAATGGACGCAATACGATGTACGCCAACCTCGATGAGTTGCCGCGCCATGTGGAGTTCCAGAAAGGCGATACGATCGTGACGAGCGGTTACTCCGCCGTATTCCCCTCGGGTATTATCGTAGGTACGGTCGCTGATTTCGAGAAACAACACGATGATAATTTCTATTCATTACAGGTCGAGCTGGCTACGGATTTTCAAGCGTTGAACAACGTGCGTATTATCAAGAATTTCCGTCAGACGGAGCAAATTGGTGTAGAACAAGAGGCGAAAAGAAATGATTAATAATTTACTGCGTGGTTTCATATATTTCGTGGTGTTTGTGTTGATTCAGGTCTTGATCTTGAACAACATTCATTTCTTGCGGATCGCTACCCCGTTTCTGTATCTCTATTTCATTATTAAGATGCCGGTCGGTAGCTCACGGACGCAAGTCGTTTTCTTCTCTTTCATAGCCGGGGTGGTTATCGATACATTCAGCAACACACCGGGTATGCATGCGGCCGCCTGTACATTGGCGGGATTTTGCAGGGAGCCGTTAATCCGTGTATTCATGGGGAAAGATTTGCCGGAAGGTATTTACCCGTCTTATAAGACCTTTGGTTTCGGAGGCTTTTTCCGATATGTGTTATCGTTTGTGTTGATACAACATACGACTCTTTTCGCGATTGAGTCGTTGACTTTATTTGACCCGTTGTTTCTGGTTGTCCGTATCCTCTCGAGCGTGGTGATGACAACCTTATTGATTTGTACGGTAGAAGCATTCAATATAGAGTCTCAGAAAAGTGGAGAATAATACCAAGTATGAGTTTGAGAACAGGCGCTATGTCTTAGGTGGGGCGGTGATCCTGTTGGTTATCATCTTTATTATCCGTTTGTTCATCCTTCAGGTGGTCGACAACGATTATAAAGCTTGGGCGGATAGTAACGCTTTCTTGAAAAAAACCTTATATCCTTCCCGGGGTATGATGTACGATCGTAATGGTAAATTATTGGTCTATAACCAGCCCGCTTACGACGTGATGCTTATCATGCGTGAGATACAGCCTTTCGATACCCTCGATTTCTGTGATGTGCTGGGCATCACGAAAGAGCAATTCCTCAAACGTATAGCGGATATTAAGAACCGGCGGTTAAATCCCGGTTATTCTTCCTATGTCCCTCAAGTATTTATGAACCAGCTTTCCGCACAAGAATATGGCGTGTTGCAGGAGAAGTTATACAAATTTCCCGGCTTCTATATCCAGAATCGCACGATCCGCCAATACGAGTATCCCAATGCCGCTCTTGTGCTGGGAAATATCGGCGAGGTAAACCGGAAAGATATAGAGAATGACGCTTATTATACACAAGGCGATTACTCCGGCAGAACCGGGATCGAGCAATCGTACGAGGAATATTTGCGGGGCGTGAAAGGAGTCGAGATCCTGTTGCGTGACGCTCACGGACGTATCAAGGGGCGATACGAGGAAGGCAGGCACGATATCCAGCCGGAATCCGGCAAGAACTTGAAATTATCCTTGGATATGGACTTGCAGGCTTATGGGGAGAAGTTAATGCAGAATAAATTAGGGGGTATCGTGATGATAGAGCCGGAGACAGGGGAGGTGCTTTGTATGGTTTCCGCCCCTACGTATGATCCGAGTATCTTGATCGGGCGCCAGCGGGGAAAGAACTACGTGGCTTTGCAGAAAGACCCGTTGAAACCTCTGTTCAACCGTCCGCTCATGGCACAATATCCTCCCGGATCTACATTTAAACCGACCCAAGGTTTGATATTCTTGCAAGAAGGAGTGATTACTCCGGAAACTCAATATACCTGTGCGCATGGATATACCTTCCGGGGAGGTAAGCCGGCTTGCCACGGGCATCCGTCTCCTCTGAATCTGGTCGGGGCCTTGGCGACCTCTTGTAACTCTTTTTTCCCTTGGGGACTGCATGATATGATCGACAGCCGGAAGCGATATCCGTCGGTACAGGAGGCTTTTGAGGTTTGGAAGAATTATATGGTTTCTATGGGGTATGGCTATAAGCTGGGAATCGATCTTCCGGGGGAGAAGCGAGGGTTCATTCCGAATAGTAAGTTCTACGATAAGGTGTACCGGGGACGTTGGAATTCCAGTACGGTTATCTCGATCGCTATCGGTCAGGGTGAGATATTGGCTACGCCTTTGCAAATCTGTAATTTGGCGGCTACTGTCGCTAATCGGGGATATTATATTACTCCGCATGTCGTAAAAGATATTCAAGACACTCCGCTGGATACATTATATAGTAAGAGGCATTATACATCGGTGGATACGCATTATTATAGTTATATTGCCGAGGGTATGCGAGGGACTGTTACGGGAACCGCTTATGGTGGAACCTGTCGTGGGGCGGCTTTACCGGATATCGAGGTTTGTGGAAAGACGGGAACGTCGGAGAATCCGCATGGTAAGGACCATTCTATTTTTATGGGATTCGCTCCTTATCAAAAGCCGAAGGTCGCCATTGCCGTGTTTGTGGAAAACGCCGGATTCGGTGCTACCTATGCGGTGCCTATCGGTAAATTGATGTTGGAGAAATATTTGAAAGGAGAAATATCCGAGGCAAACAAGGCGACGGAGGAATATATTATGAATGCCGTAATACTACCGAACAATGCGCTATAGGAAAACGGAAATATGGAAGTCGGTAGACTGGATTACCATTTTGTTGTATTTGATTATGGTAATCGCCGGTTGGTTTAGTATTTGTGGGGCGAGCTACGAGTTTGATAACGTTGGCTTGTTCGACCCGTCGGGCCGTCCGGGGATGCAGATGATTTGGATCGGTACCTCACTTGCCCTTATTTTCGTCATATTGATGCTGGAAAGTGACTTCTTCGATATATTCGCCTATCTGATCTATGCGTGCGTGATCGTATTGTTGATCGCCACTATATTTTTAGCACCTAATATCAAGGGATCGCATTCTTGGCTCGTATTGGGACCTATCCGTTTGCAACCAGCGGAGTTGGCTAAGTTCGCTACCGCTTTGGCCGTGGCGAAGTTTATGAATGGCTATGGCTTTAAGCTAACGACGGTCAAGAATTTCTCAATCACTTTGTTCTTGATCTTCTTGCCGATGGTTTGTATTCTTTTACAGAAAGAGACGGGGTCGGCATTGGTTTACTTGGCATTCTTCCTGATGTTATACCGGGAAGGAATGACTGGATATATTTTGTTGATAGGAGTTTGTGCGGTCGTCTTTTTCGTTACGGGAATGAAATATTCAGAGGTGATGGTGGGTATTACCCCATTGGGTGAATTAATCGTCTCTTGCCTTGTCTTATTAATAACCATGGGATTAGTTGGGAGTGTCCGTAAGGATTATATAAGCGTTAAGATCATGCTTGGGGGGATCGCTTCGACATTCTTGATCGGGTATGTCGTTTCTTTGTTTGTCCCGGTAAACTTCGCTTGGATATCGATAGGCTTGGTAGGAGCCGCATCAATCTATTTATTCTATTTATCCATTCGAAACTGGGTATGGCATTATGCGTTAATCGCTCTGTTCGCTTTAGGTTCTATCGGTTTCCTGTTTTCTGTGGATTATGTGTTTAATGACATATTGGAACCTCACCAACAAATTCGTATTAAAGTCTCTTTAGGCTTGGAGGATGATCCTAGCGGGGCGGGGTATAATGTGAATCAATCCAAGATCGCTATCGGTTCCGGAGGATTATCCGGAAAAGGATTCTTGAATGGGACGCAGACCAAATTGAAGTATGTGCCGGAACAGGATACGGATTTTATCTTTTGTACGGTAGGCGAGGAGCAAGGCTTTTTGGGAGCCTCTGCCGTATTGATCGTATTCGGACTTTTTATTCTTCGTCTGATTGTATTGGCGGAGCGGCAAGATAATGCTTTCGGGCGAGTCTATGGCTATAGCGTAGCCTCCATATTCTTTTTCCATCTGGCGATTAATGTCGGCATGGTGACGGGATTGACTCCGGTTATCGGCATTCCCTTGCCTTTCTTTAGCTATGGAGGTTCCTCGCTCTGGGGATTTACGATCTTATTGTTTATTTTTCTTCGTTTGGACGCTTCCCGGAAGGAGCGTTAGTGGAAGAAGGTAAGACCCGTAAGCCGATTTCCTGAATGCCCGGAAGTTGGTCGTTACGCATCCCCTGCCGGAAGCTAAAGGTATATTGCCCTTTAACGGGGAAATAGTAAGCAGACCGTATCGGGAAACTGGATTGAAACAGGGAGATCCCGTGCCCATACCATTTCCCGAACTCATCAGCTAACATACATTCGATCGTATCCCTTTTTAAAGGACCTATCGGAAGTTCCTCGCTGCAAAATACCCATAGGTTCTGATACGGATACATATTATTGTTCCGTACTTCCAAGGTTAGGTCGTACGGAACCGATATATCCTCAATCAAGAAAGTGAAATAGTACTCCTTATTCTTCTCCCACGAGGTGTTTTGGATAGCTTGATACTGATCGTATACAGCTTCATTCTCGCAAGAGAAGCATAAGAAACATGTTACACAGGCGGCAATGAACTTTTTAAGCCTCAGGCTTTGTCTCTGGCCTATTCTCCGTTTTATCAGGTCTGGCCTGTTTGATCGGTTGCTGAGGTTTGTCATTATTCGCAGGCTTGTCATTGTTGGATTGCTTATCGTTATTAGCTCTCGGCCTTTGTTTCGGGCGATTGTTTCGGTTGTTCTCCCGATTCTCCCGACTGTTTTCCCGGCTATTATCTTTGTTATTCTCCCGGTTATTCTCTCTGTCCCGGTTATTCTCACGATTGCTATTCCTATTATTTCCTCCGTTGCGGCGATTATTGCCACCGGCTCCGTTTCCTCCGTTGTTCTTATTCTCAGAAACAGGTGCGTCGGTGTTGGTAACTGCCGTCGCGGTGGTGTTAGCTCCGTTCCCGTTTCCATTGTTCTCGCCATTATTCTTGTTGGCCGGACGTTTTTTCTTTTTCTTTTTAACAGAGTCGAAACGTGTGACGCTTTCTTGGCCAAGAATATCTTGAGCGTCTCGTTTCGGTGGTTGTGGCTTCGTATCCGCCTCTAGAGATATCGGCTTCATGCCTTTCTTATTCATGTTAATGACATCGAAAGCACGGCTTGCCGGAATCGTGATAAGATTAGCCGCAAATGATTTATCCGTAGAATAGGTAATTTCCCGTTTGAAAATATCCGTCTTGAAATGATAGTAATTATTATCTTTGGTCTCCAAGACAATTTCCCGGGAAGGAAGGCGTTTCTGGGCTTCCACATATGTATCTACCTCATAATTGATACAACATTTCAATTTAGCGCATTGTCCGGCCAATTTCTGGGGATTCATGGAAATATCTTGATAACGGGCAGCTCCGGTAGCGACCGATACAAAACTTGTCATCCAACTGGAACAGCAAAGTTCTCTACCGCAAGGGCCGATACCACCGATACGTCCGGCTTCTTGACGAGCACCGATTTGCTTCATCTCGATACGAACACGAAAAGCCTCCGCTAGCACTTTAATTAGTTGACGGAAATCTACACGTTCATCCGCTATATAATAAAAGATAGCCTTATTACCGTCACCTTGATACTCTACATCACCGATTTTCATATTCAATCCTAAATCGGCTGCGATTTGCCGCGAGCGAATCATAGTGGCATGTTCCTTTGCTTTCGCTTCCTCATATTTCTCGATATCGGTCGGTTTTGCCTTTCGGTAAATCCGTTTTGGCTCAGCTTCCGTGCGCACGTTGTTCTTCTTCATTTGCAGCAGAACCAATTTACCCGTTAAAGAAACCGTACCGATATCATGACCGGGACTTGCCTCTACGGCTACTATATCACCTTTTTCCAAAGGTATTTTAGCACTATTCAAGTAATACCCTTTGCGGGTATTTTTAAATTGAACCTCTACGAAATCAGTCGAGCCTTCCGCGTCGGGTACATCGCACAACCAATCATAGGTATTCAGTTTATTGTTTTGCCTTTTGCTGCAACCTTTGCAGCCCATATGGCTACTTCCTTTATCTAATATGAAATCCATTTATTTTTAATTTGTAAGAGGGCCATCGACATAACCGCCCAATTTATCTAAATATGCAAAAATAGTGATTTATTCCCATTCAAAATCATAGTTATGATTTTTTCAGTTATAAAAAAAGACCCGAAGATAGGTGTTATACCTAACCTTCGGGCCTTTTCTTATATATTTACACGATTAGTCTACCAACCCATGGCTCTTGAATACCTTGTGGATTGTCTCCAAAGCGTAATCTAGTTGCTCTTTCGTGTGGGTAGCCATAAGGGAGAAGCGGATCAGTGTATCCTCGGAAGCAACTGCGGGAGCTACTACCGGGTTTACGAAGATTCCGGCCTCAAATAATTCTTTTACGATAAGGAATGTCAAGTCGTTGTCACGGATAAACAACGGGATGATCGGGGTAGAAGTATGTCCGATCTCACAACCCATGTTACGGAAACCATCCAATGCGTAATGAGTCAAATCCCATAAATGTTGGATACGTTCCGGTTCGCTTAACATAATATCTAATGCCGCGTTCGCTGCGGCAGTAGCGGCAGGCGTATTGCTTGCGCTAAAGATATAGGAACGGGAGTGGTGACGTAAGTAATTGATAACCGGTTCGTCTGATGCGATAAAACCACCGATAGAAGCGAAAGACTTACTGAAAGTTCCCATGATCAAATCAACATCGTTCGTAACGCCGAAGTGATTACAAGTACCGCGGCCATGATCACCGAATACACCGATACCATGAGCCTCGTCAACCATTACACTTGCGTTATATTTCTTTGCGAGAGCTACGATTTCCGGTAATTTAGCGACATCACCTTCCATGCTGAAGACACCGTCGATAACGATAAGTTTCACCTTGTCTGGCTCGCATTTCTGGAGTTGTTTCTCCAAGGAGTCCATATCGTTATGCTTGAATTTCAATTTCGTGGAGAAAGAAAGACGATGTCCTTCGATAATGGATGCATGATCCAACTCATCCCAAAGGATATAGTCCTCACGTCCGGTGATACAGGATACAACACCTAGATTAACTTGGAAACCTGTAGAGTATACGATGGCGTCTTCTTTACCAACAAATTCTGCTAAACGTTTTTCCAACTGGAGGTGTAAGTCCAACGTTCCGTTTAAGAAACGTGAGCCGGCACAACCTGTACCATACTTTTTAATGGCCTCGATCGCTGCTTCTTTTACTTTAGGATGATTGGTTAATCCTAAGTACGCATTAGAACCAAACATCAAGACTTTCTTCCCGCTGATTAGAACTTCCGTGTCCTGATCGCTCTGGATTTCCCTGAAGTAAGGATAGATTCCCATTGCCATGGCTCTTTGAGGAGCGTCGTACTTTGCTAGTTTCTCTTGTAAAAGTTTCATATTATTATAAAAGAGAATGATTTATCTCGCTATTTATTTATTCTAATAAAGAACACAGGTTCGCCGCGTACATAATCCCATGTTTCGGCAAATCCAGCCGCAAAAGTAGTAAAAAAATAACTTATAGTAGTCGAAATGCTTTAAAAGTTTTATAAAAGCATTATTTTTGTCCTCTCAAATAAAAAAGAAGAAGTGAGGATGAGCGAACGGGATATAAAAGTACAAGCTATCATAAACCCTATATCAGGTGTAGGGTCGAAGCGCAAGATACCTAAGATGATCGAAGGGATCTGCTCGAAAAAGAACTGTTCGTTAAACATTTCTTTTACAGAGTATGCAGGCCATGCCAGCGAGTTGACTCGGCAAGCCATAGAGGAAGGAGCTGAATATATTTTGGCGGTAGGCGGTGACGGGACGGTGAATGAGATAGCGAGAGCTATGATCCATTCGAACGCGATCTTAGGTATCATCCCGAAAGGTTCGGGCAATGGCTTAGCTAGAGAATTGCACATACCGATGGACGTGAAAAGGGCTATCGATCTGATCGCGAAAGGGCATGTTACGACGATAGATTGCTGCCGGGCGAACGGACAGGTCTTTTTCTGTACCTGTGGAGTCGGTTTTGATGCCGCCGTCAGCCAGAAATTCGCAAATGAGAAACGGCGCGGGTCTCTTACTTATATAAAGAATACGATAGAGGAGTATCTGAGCTATAAGCCTGAGCCTTATGAATTGGTGGTAGATAATCAGACGATCAAGGAGAAGGCGTTTCTAGTCGCTTGCGCGAATGCTTCGCAATATGGTAATAACGCGTTTATCGCTCCGCACGCGAATATACAGGACGGACGGATGGACGTTACGATCTTATCCCCTTTTATGCCATTGGATATCGCTCCTTTGGCCATCCAATTGTTTACCAAACAGATTGATCGGAATAGTAAGATTAAGACGATGAAAGCCCAGCAAGTCACGATTATTCGCCAACATCCGGGCGTGATGCACTTGGATGGAGAACCGATCATGGCAGATCGCCGTATCGATATTACGGTGGAACCAAAAGCCTTACATGTGCTGACTCCGGAGGTTGTGTCTTTCACCAAGGAGGTACATAATTTATTTGACGAGGTAACTCGCTTCTTCGATAAAAAGCTTCCTTACATTTTCAAGTAAAAGTCTTTAGCTATAGCGGTGAATTCTTCGCTATATCGATGCCGCTCAATTTCTAGGGTCAGATGAGACGACTTGGGCTTTGCTACCGGCGTCGCTGAGAGTTCTATTAATAAACGCTTAGGAGGGGCGTCCGGTATGGGGGAAACGTGGGCTTCTCTCGATGGAGACAAAGACTCTTCTCGAGCGAGGTCTATTAAAGACTCCCGTTGATCGAAGGGAAGCACCAAGGCGATATTTCCTTCGGCTGCCAACAGTTTGCGGCTATCACGCAATAAATCCGGGAGTGATAGAGTATCCGTATGCCGGGCTAGATTACGTTTAGTATCCGGGCATTTCAATGAATCAATAAAATAGGGTGGGTTGGATACGATCAAGTCATATTTGATATTCTCATCCGGCATATATTCGGAGAGCGAGGTTTGATAGACTTGTATCCGGTTGGCGAAAGGCGATTTCGCGATGTTTTCCCGAGCTTGTAAACATGCGTCTGAATCTATATCGATAGCGTCTAGGATCGCGGTGCTACGCTGCGCCAGCATGAGGGCGATCAATCCCGTTCCGGTTCCCACATCCAAAATCCTCTGACATCTCTCTATGCTAGCCCACGCCCCAAGCAAAACGCCATCCGTTCCGACTTTCATGGCACATTTATCGTGCCATACCGTAAATTTCTTGAATTGAAAATAAGGATTTGCCATATCTCTATCGATTGTATGCCGCGAAATTAGTAAGAATTGAATGAAAAGCTGTAACTTTGGCACGTTTATTGTATTAACATATACAATGATGAATGTATATATGAAAGAAAAGACGAGAGTATTTTGCCAGAATTCGTTTGATGACTTGGATGACAATATTGGTATCGTAATGCCAATTCTTACAGAATGCGATGTAGATGAGGATTTCACAGAAGGAATAGAGAAAGTTGGAGACACTATACCCATTCTTCCGTTAAGGAATATGGTACTCTTTCCGGGTGTTGCCATGCCGGTGATTATCGGGCGTCCTAAATCGATGCGCCTGATCAAAGAGGCTGTACATAAAAAGAGTTTGATCGGTGTTGTTTGCCAGAAAGAGATGGATACGGAAGATCCGGTTTTAGGGGATTTATATACTACCGGGGTAATCGCTGACATCGTTCGTGTCTTAGAGATGCCAGATGGTAGCACTACTGTTATTCTTCAAGGTAAGAAACGCTTTGAATTGAATGAGTTGACCGAGACAGATCCGTATCTTTCCGGTAAGATCACCGTGTTGGAGGACACGAAGCCGGACAAGACAGACCGCGAGTTCGAGGCTTTGATCTCAACGATCAAGGATTTGACCATCAAGATGCTTGGGGCCGTGGCTGAACCTCCCCGGGATTTGATCTTCTCGATCAAGAATAATAAGAATGTCTTGTATGTGGTCAATTTCTCTTGTAGCAATATACCGAGTGGATCGGCCGAGAAACAGCAATTGTTATTGATCGGGGACTTAAAAGAGCGTGCGTATCGGTTACTTTTTATCTTGAACCGCGAGTATCAGCTGGTGGAGTTGAAAGCTTCCATCCAGATGAAGACACATGAGGATATCAATCAACAACAAAAAGAATATTTCCTTCAACAGCAAATCAAGACGATTCAAGAGGAATTGGGCGGGAATATCAATGAGTTGGAGATAAAAGAATTACGGGAGAAAGCCAGTCGTAAGAAATGGCCTGCCGAGGTAGCGCAGGTCTTTGAGAAGGAATTGCGAAAATTGGAACGATTGCATCCGCAATCTCCGGATTATTCCGTACAGACGCAATATGTCCAGAATATTGTTAACTTGCCGTGGAACGAGTATAGTAAGGACAATTTCAACTTATCTCATGCCCAGAAGGTCTTAGATCGTGATCATTATGGTTTGGAGAAGGTGAAAGAGCGTATTATCGAGCATCTGGCCGTATTGAAACTGAAAGGGGATATGAAATCTCCGATCATTTGTTTGTACGGTCCTCCGGGAGTCGGCAAGACTTCATTGGGGCGTTCCATCGCAGAGGCTTTGCGCCGCAAATATGTACGTGTTTCTTTAGGTGGATTGCACGATGAGGCCGAGATCCGCGGACATCGTCGTACCTATATCGGCGCTATGTGCGGACGTATCATCCAGAATATACAGAAGGCGGGAACATCGAACCCTGTCTTTATCTTAGATGAGATCGATAAGATCACGAATGATTTCAAGGGGGATCCGGCATCCGCTTTATTGGAGGTCTTGGACCCGGAGCAGAATAACGCGTTTCACGATAATTATCTGGATATCGATTACGATTTAAGCAAGGTGATGTTTATCGCTACCGCTAATAATTTGAATACGATTTCCCAGCCATTGCTGGATCGTATGGAACTGATCGAGGTGAGCGGTTATATCATGGAGGAGAAGGTAGAGATCGCAGCGAAGCATCTCGTGCCTAAGCAGATGGATGTACACGGCTTGAAGAAAGGTTCCGTGAAATTCCCCAAGAAAACCTTACAAGTGATCGTTGAAGCCTATACACGCGAGAGCGGTGTCCGGGAATTGGATAAGAAAATCGCCAAAATCATGCGTAAGCTAGCCCGTAAGGTCGCTAGCGATGAGCCTATCCCGACTAGTATTAAGCCGGAGGATTTGTATGAATATCTAGGGGCGGTCGAATATTCCCGCGATAAATATCAAGGGAATGACTATGCCGGCGTGGTTACGGGATTAGCTTGGACGGCTGTTGGTGGTGAGATTCTTTTCGTGGAGTCGAGCTTAAGTAAAGGTAAGGGGTCAAAGCTTACTTTGACCGGGAATCTGGGAGATGTGATGAAAGAGTCTGCCATGTTGGCACTTGAGTATATCCATGCGCATGCGGCTCAGTTTAATATCAACGAGGAGTTGTTCGAGAACTGGAATGTGCATGTCCACGTACCGGAGGGGGCGATCCCGAAAGACGGACCGAGTGCCGGAATAACGATGGTGACTTCTCTTGTCTCCGCCTTTACTCAGCGTAAGGTGAAAAAGAACTTGGCTATGACCGGCGAGATTACGTTGCGTGGCAAAGTGCTTCCCGTAGGTGGTATCAAGGAGAAGATCTTGGCGGCTAAACGTGCAGGGATTAAGGAATTGATTCTTTGCAAGGAGAATGAGAAGGATATCAATGAGATTAAACCGGAGTATTTGAAAGGCTTGGTGTTCCATTATGTGAGTGATATTCAACAGGTGGTGGATCTGGCGTTGCTGAGAGAAAAGGTGGATAATCCATTGTTTTAATAACGACTTTTTATGCATATATTGGTGTGGGCTTATACGTATATATGTGTAGGCCCATATTAATATCGGCGTAAGCCTATACGTATATACGTGTGGGCCTATGCCGATATAGGTGTTTTTAAAGGAAGAGTATGCCTTTATTTAGAGCATTTCTGTAGGAATTCCAAGCTGTTGCGTATCTCTTGGATATCGGATTTGAAATCATCGTACTCAATGGAGATAAGTCCGTTGAAATGCTGACGCTTCAGCTCGTTGACGAACGCTTTTACCGGTAAGATCCCGGTTCCCCATGTAGCGTCTTCCATCTTGTCGGTGAGGTCTTTCAAATGTGCCACCTTGATGCGTCCGGATAACTTCTGGAGATTTTTGAGCGGATCTTCACCCACCCGTTTCCAATGGCCGATATCGGCGCATACTCCCATCAAGGAAGAACGGCCTTTCAGCGCTTTCTCTACCACCTCGGCACTTGCGTAAATGCATGGACTCGGATGGTTATGGATCGCTACCTCCATATCGTACTTCTTGGCGAGGGATTCGATGTAGTCTAACTGGTTTAACTCCGGTTCGACAGTCACGATATGCGCGCCTATTTTATGAGCGAACGCGAAGAACTTATCCCATTCCTCGTTAGTCCCATAAGAGGCTACACCAAAGGCGATCGGCTTGATTCCCCTTTTCTTGAACTCATGGCGTAATAAAGCGCAGTCGTCATCGCTCAAGTCGTAATTTAAATACGTCTCTTTTGGGAACGGAGCGCCCAATTCTTGGAAAAAGAAAGCCTCCGCATACCCCATGCCCAGTTGTTGGGTCTTATCCAAGGTCTCCATCAACGTAAGATTGTGGAAAGTCCAAGTCTGTATACCCACCTTCCAGTCCGCTTTTTGCGCCGCCAGCTGTACGGCCTGCCCAAGGAGCATGACCGTACATAGTGCTAATATAATATATCGTTTCATACTTATACCGGCATTTCCGGAAGGCTCCAGCCTTCACGATAGGTATGTTTGATATATTCGTTGGCAGCCTCTAGCGCATTGAACTCTGCGTATTTCGTATCGAAATAGGGGTGACCGTCTATCACCTTGAAATCATCGCTGGTTACGATTTTCAATACGTCGGAAGAGGATATGTTGGTGAAACGCATGTTTTGGGCGTCCCACATCAATTTCTTGTTCAAGCCTTGCAGACGGATCGCCAATACGCCTAATAACACCATCTCGTTGAATGGTCCGGAATAAGCGAAGTTGGAAGTTCCTTCCACACGGTTCTCAGGAGATTCTTTACAAGCACGAATCCAGTCTTGCTCATGGAAACCGTCAAAGTATCCGGTAGCGTTCGGGATACGGCGCAAATAGGGGGTTACTTGAGGTACACGGCCGGATAATAACCGGGAGTTGAAACCTCCGCAATCGCAGATCAACGTGTCTTTAGTACCTACGAAGATACATCCACCCAAACCGTCACGCATCATATCTACACCATCCGGTAATAAGTCCGGACGCTGAGGAAGCATACCGCCATCGTACCAATATACTTTCACCTCCGGTAAGGCTACCTTTGGAAGATTGTCACGAGCCGGGAAGCGGAATTCTACCACCTCCGATTGAGGAGCGGATTCCGTATTGATCTGGGTAGAACGGCCTTGTACACGATCCGGATAACCTAACTTCAAGGATTGGTAAACCGGGTCGAGTACGTGGCAAGCCATATCTCCGAAAGCTCCGGTTCCGAAATCCCACCATCCACGCCAGTTCCAAGGGGTGTAGATCTCATGGAACGGACGCATGGCGGCCGGGCCGATAAATAAGTCCCAATTCATCGTCTTCGGACAACGTTGTTTTTCGGTTGGGCGCTGTAATCCTTGCGGCCAGATCGGACGGTTGGTCCATGCGTGTACTTCTTTTACTTCACCGATCTCTCCGTTCCAGATCCATTCGCATAATTGACGGACACCATCGCCGGAGTTCCCTTGGTTACCCATCTGGGTCGCTACCTTATATTTAGCGGCGAGTTTTGTCAATAAACGGCTCTCGTAAACAGAGTGGGTAAGCGGCTTTTGGCAATATACGTGTTTACCCATTGTCAAGGCCGTGGCCGCGATCGTGGCATGAGTATGGTCCGGAGTAGCTACCATGACACCGTCGATCTGGTCGCCCAACTCATCGAACATCTTCCGCCAGTCCCAATAACGTTTAGCGTCCGGGAATTCCTCGAAGCAGTTCTTCGCGTATTTCCAGTCGATATCGCAAAGCCCGATGATGTTCTCGGTTTTCATGCCGACCAAGTTCGGGTGGCCTTTACCACCGATACCGATACCGACAATATTCATTGTATCACTTGGTGCCTTATGGCCTAATCCAGCGATCGTTTTAGAGGGAACGATTGTTAGACCAGCTGCCGCTACGGCTGCTTTTTTCAGAAAATCTCTTCTTGATTCCATGTTGTATAATTTGTTTTTTTAGTAGTTACTGTTAGAAATTGAAACAGGAGGTTATGAAGGGTAAGGGGAGACTACCACGTCCGAGGTGGCCTCGCTTTCGCCTGTGATAAATGAGTCTGTTACCTTACATCCGGAATATAGTACGAAATCCAGACGGTCTAGTATTTCTTGTTCGCTAGGAACGGGAGTCCATGTATAGCCGGGTGTGGAGACCTCGTCCGGATGGATTGTCCGGTAGGAGTCGTTCATCCCGATCTCAGAGAAAGCCTTGGTTGCCGGCCACTCCACCTTGATCTTGTGGATACCGGCATCGGCGGCCCGTTGTGTCCAGTCCAAGAAAGAAGGCTCATTAAAATCTCCTGTTAAAAAGACAGGATAACCTTCTTTCATGACTTGCTGTATATCCTTTTGATAACGAGTTACTTCTTCACGCCGGGCCTCGTTGGCGAACCAGACAGCTTCCTCCTCGGTATCGATAAACGGATAATCGCCATAAGGAATCCCATTCAATTGATAAGGCTGATACGGGATATAATATAGATGGCAATTAAACATCCAGCAGAATTTGTCTTTGCCTACCTGTATCTTCACCCCGTAGCGGGAAGCCGTACTGTCGACGACCGGATAACGAGATAAGATATAATGTCCCTCCCCTTGGTTGAAAAGGTGGAAACCTAGGGATTCCGCGATTTCCGGCACATGATCGTGCTTGATGCCGTCTTCTTCATAGATATGCCCTTCTTGGATTCCTACGATATCCGTCTGGCTAGCCTCGATCACTTTCGCTGTCTGGCTAGGGGGAAGCTTTCCCCCTAGGGTATTCAACCAAATATTGAAACTACTGACTTTTACCGTTGCCGGCTTGTCGCTACATGCGCTCAATGCACAACAAAGTATGGCTACGCAGCATAAAATTTCACTTATCTTCCTCATGTTTCTCTGGTATTTACAGGAACAAATATATTAAATGTCCCGTTCTTTTCACTACTAAGACTTCTTAATTTATTTTACCATCGGCCAAGGAAACTTCGATACAAGTTGGATGCGTTGACCTGTAGCTTGTGATTTTCGGGCGGCCTCGATAATCTCTAATACGTGTAACGCATGCTCGACATTTATACGTGGTTCCGTGTTTAATGCCATGTGTTTGCTGATATCGGAAGCACCTTCTTGCCAAACATAGCCATTGGTGTCCGGAACGAAACGCTGGGGTACCGGATGATCCATCGTCGATAAGTCCACCCCGTTCGGTGCCCAGTCGTAACCTACCATATGCATATTGCCGTGTGAACCGTATAAGGAGATCGTCGCTTTCTCCTGTCCTTTACCTAAATGTCCGTATGGATCGAAATAGTTGAAACCACACTCGATATGAGAAAGGACTCCCTTTTCGTGTTCCATGATAATCATGGCATTATCTTCTTCTCGAACTTTGATTTTGCCCTTATCGTCTACGGTTCTCTCCGGGGTTACGATTGTAGTCATGGCAACAACGGATTTAGCCGGTCCCAATAATCCGGTTAGGGTAGCGATGTTATAGACTCCTAAGTCGGGCATACTGCCACCTAGCGGTTCGTAGAAGAAAGCGGACCAAGAAGGGCCTTCATGTCCGTAATGTCCGTGCGCACATGCCAGATTACCTAGGGTTCCTTTATTGATTTGTTCGGCCATAAAGGCAAATTGAGGACTGTTTACAACAGCGGGCGCACCCCAGATACGAAGTCCCTTGCTCGTAGCGAGATCGTATAATTCTTTGCCTTCCTTATAGGAATTCGCCAAAGGTTTCTCGCTCCAGACATTTCTTCCCGCCATCAAAGCCTTACGGTTCAACTCTCCGTGAACCTGCATATCGGTCAATGTAAGCATCAAGTCGAACTTGGAACCACTAAGCATATCATCGATATACTTGTACCATTTAGGTATATTATATTGCTTGGCCGCCTTTTGAGCACGATCCGGTTTGATATCGCAACAAGCTACGATTTCTACATACGGGCACTTCGATATATGGGGAAAATATTGGGTAGATACACTTCCGCAACCGATAACGGCTACTTTCACCTTTTTACCTTCCGATTCGAATTTCTCCGCATAGGCGGAAAGGGGTGATAGTAGTGACGCGAGACTTGCCGCGGCCGATACTTTAAAGAATTCTTTTCTATTCATGGCATTGATTTCTTAATACAATTAGTCTAAATCCTTAATCTTCACATTCTTGAAATATACTTTACTTCCATGGTCCTGAAAACAAAGTTTACCGGTGGTAGAGATACCGTAATCGGGGAAAGCTTCCCATTTACCGCTATAACGACGCATCTTCCAATCTTCGGACCCTTCTTGGAAAGAGAAAAGTTTTTCTCCGTTCAGCCAGTGCTCAACATATCCATCCTTGTAAAGTACCATAGAGGAGTTCCATTCTCCCGGAGGGTTCACCTGTTTGGTTTCCGGTACATACATAGCGTAGTTGCAACCCGTTTTCTGCCAGTCTTCCAATCCCTCTTTTCCGGTCTCGCTGACCCAAGGATAGTTATCGTCATCGATCAACTGGTATTCCGGGCCGGTTTCAAAAGGAGCTTTGTACTTAGGCCCTTCTTGTACGTGATATAAGAATCCTGAGTTTCCTTGTGCCCCGATTTTCCAATCCCATTTGATCTGGAAGTTATGGTAATTCTTAACGGTAACGATATCGGTACTTACCTTGATCGTGGTATCCGCTATCACGTCACCACCGTTTCCGTAGCCGACGATCACCCCGTCTTCTACCTGCCATCCCTTGACATCACCCCCGTTGAACATTTTCCAACCGGTAAAATCCTTGCCATTGAATAACAAGGTGTAGCCTTCCGCTTTTTCCTCCTCAGTCAATACATTATCTTTTACTTCCGTGGATGAGGAACGACTTCCACATGCAACCATACACATCCCGTAAATGGTTACTAGAAAAATAGATACGATCTTTTTCATATATTAGAATATTTAGTTTAATTATCTCCTTATGATAACGCCATTTGATATGGTTTATTTGTTCATTGGCAAAAATACTGTACATAAAGGATTTGGATAATAGAGTATCTAGCTAAAAAAAATGGATTATCTTTGCGTTATTCAGTAACCATCTAAAAGTTCTGGTTTATGGCGAAAATAAAGCATGGTTTTTCCGGTCAGCGGTTGATTGTCTATCCTTTCTACGTTATAGAACAAGCGTTGAACAACCCGTTAGTCGCGGACTTGGTCGTACACTCTATGGGGTATTTTCCGAAGGCGGAAAGCCATTATATTGATCGTGCGTCCGGTTGTGGAGAGTACCTTTTAATTTATTGCACCAAAGGAGAGGGCTGGTACGTGTTGGATGGAAAACGATATGTCGTACCCGAGAATCATTTTTTCATCCTCCCGGCAGAGAAGCCCCATCAATATGGTTCGAGCGAGCATGATCCTTGGTATATTTATTGGGCACATTTTAAAGGGAAAAAGGCGAAGTATATCAGCGATCAACTGCAAGGGGTGATCCCGATCGACATGGATGATAATTCCCGTATCGGCGATCGTATCGCCTTCTTCGATGAACTATTGAATGTGTTGGAGAGTGGGACGGATGAGGCTACGGTTAATTACGTCAATTTAAGTTTCAATCATTTGATCGCCTCTTTCCTCTATGTGAAGACGTATAGGGAGGCTAAATTCTCCAAAAGCAAGGCGGAGAATACGTTCTTTATTAGTTTGGCGACCCACTTCATGACGGAGAATCTGGAGAATAAATTGACATTAAAGGAATTGGCCTCTCATTTCGGCTATTCGGAATCTTATATGTACAGGCTTTTCTTCAAGGAAACCGGTTATGCTCCGATGAATTATTTCTTGCATATGAAAATAGACCGGGCTTGCCAGCTATTATTACATACGAATATGAAGATCAATCAAGTCGCCTTGAAACTGGGCTTTGACGATCCCTACTATTTCAGCCGTATCTTTAAGAAGATAGTAGGTACATCGCCCAAGGATTACCGGCACTCGTTGCCGAAGTGAGATATTTACGATGAACCTAAACGGGAATTTAGGGCTGCCCTAAACGAGGGCTTAGGGATACCCTAAACGGGAGCTTAGGGCTGGCGGTATTTATTCCGGTCGGCTTCCGTTATTTCCCGGATTACACGGCAGGGATTGCCGGCGGCTATGACATTGGCCGGAATATCTTTGGTTACGACGCTTCCTCCGGCGATTACCGTGTTATCGCCAATGGTCACCCCCGGAAGGATACAGGCTTGCGCACCGATCCATACGTTATCGCCGATAGTCACGGGAAAAGCGTATTCCAGACCTTCATTACGTTGCTTTACGTCAAAAGGGTGGCCGGCGGTATAGATGCCTACGTTCGGGGCGATGAACGCGTTATTGCCGATACGAACTTTCGCTCCATCCAAGATAACGAGATTCACGTTGGCGAAGAAATTATCCCCAATCTCGATATTATAGCCATAATCGCATTGGAAAGGGGATAGGATAACGGTGTTCTTCCCTTTCTTGCCTAGAAAAGAGGTTAGGATCCGATCTTTTTCTTCCTCTTGGTCGGGGGGCAATTGGTTGTATTTGAAAAGGACGCATTTCGCTCTTTTCATCTCATCTTGAAGCTCACTATCATGATTCGCATTGTATAATAGACCTTCCGCCGCTTTTTCTTTTTCTGTTTTCATATGTCTCTTACTAAGATTTATAAAACGATGATTTGCGCGAAGATACTATTTTATTGGGAGGAGTTTATCCTCCGATTCGTATTTCCAAACCCATTTTTTCCCCCATCTCCTTAAAGGGGAACAGCTCTTCTTTGGCTAGCATTTGCTCGCAGGGATAAGGATAGGTGAGACCTAATTGCTCGTATTTATCTTTTCCCAATGTATGGTAGGGAAGCAGGTGTACGCATTTGATACGATTTTCTTTCGCCAGCATGAATATTTCCCGAAGCGTATTCTCATTGAAATTGAAACCGGGGATTACCGGTACACGGATCGTTACTTTATTAGCGCTCTTACTGGATATATACCGTAAATTCGTGAGGATCGTATCCAAGTTCGCTCCGGTTTCTTTCTGAAGTAAATCCTTGTCCGTATGTTTGATATCGAACAAGAACAAATCGATAAGCGGAAGCGCTTGCTTTATCTTATCAAGATTCACTTGCCCGCAAGTCTCCACGGAGGTATGCAGTTTCTCGTTCTTGCATTGGATCAGCAAATCCATCAATCCCTCGAATTGCGTGAAAGCTTCGCCACCGGAAAACGTAACCCCTCCACCGGAATTCAGGTAATAATCCCGGTCACGTAAAAGGATTTCCATGATCTCGGATGAGGTAATAGATTCACCGACAAACTTAATGGCGTTCTGCGGGCATATACGCTCGCAAGCCTTGCAGGCTACACAGGCCTGACGATTAAACACCGGAAAATGGTCTTGGATGGCGATATTGCCCCGTGGACAAATCGCCTCGCAACGTCCGCATCCGATACATTTATTCTTGACATGGAGCAGATGCGGTTTCCTTTTCTGGGATTCCGGATTGGAGCACCATGGACAATGTAAAGGACACCCTTGAAGGAAAACGACGGTCCGGATGCCCGGGCCGTCGTGAACGGCGAACCGTTCGATCTCCATGATTGATAACCTATTCTCGCTAACCTTATATTTATTTATCATACAATACCCTGCTTAAAAGTTCCTGTTGAATATTGGGAGATAAATCGACGAATACCGCGGAGAACCCGCTTACCCGGACGATTAGGTCCGGGTAATTTTCCGGGTGCTCTACCGCGTCTTCTAAAACTCCCTTATCTACTACAGTCACCATCAAGTGGCAACCCCCTTTCGCAAAATAAGTCTTGAACAGGCTCTTGATGACAGCCCTGTTCTCGTTGAACATGGAAGGAGAAAACTTAATGTTTTGTACCGAGCCTCCATGATACTTGGCGTCGAACTTCGCCAAGGAATTCAGCATGGCCGTGGGGCCGCTTTTATTCGCTCCCCCTTGCGGATTATTGGCAGGATTCATATACATGCACGATAATCGTCCGTCGGGTGAGGCGGCGGTCCGGTTTCCCCATTCCGTGTTTAATTGATTATTGCTGATAACGATCAAGAAGTATTGCATACCGATGGCGATACCGCGATTGCGTACGCCTTTCGCTACGAACTCGTACAAATCGTTGGCCATCGTATCAGCAGTCTCAAGGTCGTTACCATATTTATCACAGTTCAGGCAATCTTTTCGTAAAGCCTCATAGCCGTTGAAATTAGCTAGCATGGCATCATTCAATTGCCGTAACGTGTATTTTTTTTGATTGAATACCAGATCCCGGATTACCCACAGGGAATCGGAAGTGTTGATATTGCCATACGTCTCGTTTGTCCCGCCTAGATAACGTACGCCTCCGTCCAAAAGCGCTTTTCCCCGTGCGATGCAATCATCGGTCAATAGGCTGGTAAACAAGAAACTTACGTGCTGGTTCATCACCTCATACGAATGGTATTGGGCTTTGACAGACAGATCCAGATAATAATCGAGTAAAGCCTTGTAACCGTCATAGAATTCCTCGAATGTCTGATACTCCTCTAATTTCTTTAGAGGTACCGGCCCGGATTTACGTTTACCGTCAATCGGGTCAATACCATCATTCATATAAATCGTAAGTAGTTTTAGTAAATTGATGCAGATGTTGGGCGTACCCGTACTCTGTCCTTGTATCACGAACTCGGTACAACCGAAAGGCACGTATTGTTCCGCCGTTTTCTCGTCTACACGCATTCCGTACATGACGGCCGGGACGTTTACATCATCATTGTAAAGGGTCGGGTAAGTAGCTCCCGCACCCAAAGCGTCCAACGCTTCGTCCCAGATTTCCTCGGAGGTCTCTTTATCGAAGCGCAAGGTGAATTGCGGCTCTACATATCTGCAATTTTTCGCTACTTTCATGGCGATATGCAGGAATACGTCGGCCTCTTTCGGGTGTTTGCGTCCTTTACCGCCTACGATGATACGTCCGTTTACGGTGGTACGGCGATTCTCAATCATGGTCCAAAGCGAGTGGATATATCGGTATGCCTCTTCGTCGGTCAATCGCCCGGACTCAAGGTCGGCTACTAAATAAGGGCCTAGATAATCATCCAGACGACCGTAGTTTATAACACCGGCCAACAAGGCGAATAACCAGAATAACTGCATCGCTTCATGGAACGTACCGGGTTTCTTCTCCTTGATGTTCTCTAGGGCTTGGCAGATACGCTCTAATTCTTTTTGCCTTTTCTCGTCGGCTGAAGCCATTTGATCTCTAGCGTCTTGCTGGAGATGAGAAGCACAATCTACAAAAATATCCAGACATTGGATGCCTGCTTTGTAAAAGTTATTATCGGGTTGCTCTTTGAGTTTCTCCTGTAAATCAGAGCGAAGGCCACCGATGCCCTTATCCAATAGTTTCGGGTAATCCAGCATCATTCCAGATAGACGTGCGGTAGCGATCATCGGGTACTCGCAGTCGATGAACATACCCAATGTATCCTCGGTGAGGACCTCCTTGTTGAATTGGGTCTTTAAATCGTGATCCAACCAATAATCATATAACGCATCCACCCGTTTTCGTTCAGTTTCATCCAGTTGTAGCTGGAAGGCACGGAGTTTCTTGAATACGCAATAATGCCCGACACCCCCTAATGAGGTTACGCATCCGAACCCGATCGGTAGGAAGTCCGTACGTCCGGCGATCAAGTCTTGATTCGTGATCTTGCGAAATAGCGTGGGGTATAAAACTTTTAGGCATTCCACTTCACGTATCTCTTTAGGTAGGGCGGCACAGGCTTTATGGACTGCCGTATACCGCTCCATGATCTCCAGTTGTACGATCAGAGGTTTCTCGCAAGGTATTTTCTTGCTGATCTCTACGTTTTGCGCCCCTTCTACATTGAAATTTGCCATATGATTATTGTTATTAATATTGTGTAGAGACGGGGCATGCCCTATCTCTACAAGCAGATGATTTTTTAATGTTTGCTTCTTTCGGCTTCCCGCCAGTTATTTTGGTAACCGGTTAGTAAGTCCGTAAAACGTTTCGTGATCAAGTGCGGACGGGTGATCGCGCTGCCTACTACTACGGAGTGAGCTCCGAGGAAGATACATTTCATGGCATCTTCCGGCGAGTAGATATGCCCCTCCATAATGACATAGGCTTTATCTTTAAAGTCACGGCACATACGGGCGAATTCCCGTAAATCCGGTTGCTCGATATGCTTGGTTGCTTCCGTATATCCATATAAGGTAGGGCCAACGATATCGGCTCCCATTTCTACGGCACGTACGGCTTCCTCATAATTAGAGACATCCGCAAAAATGATAGCTTCCGGTATCTCTTTCTTGACGATTGGTAGCAATTCGTATGCAGGGCGGCCTTCATGGGTTATTTGGCTCGTACAGTCCAAGGCGATAATCTCGGCTCCGGCTTCCCATACGGCTTTAGCGGCCTCTAAGGTTGGGGTGATAAACACATCCGTGTCATCGTGCCAGATTTTCCAAAGCCCGATTACTGGTAAATCCACTTCTTTTTTAATCGCCTTGATCTGCTCTGGGTCGTTGGCACGGATACCCACGGCTCCTCCCCATTGGGCGGCTTTTGCCATTTTTACGACAAAGTCTACTGAAAAAGTCGGATCATCGTGTTGTACTTGACAGGATACGATCAGTCCTCCCTTGAATGAATCTAAAAGTTCTTTCTTATTTGTTTTCATATTTTTTTTCGTTACATCGTTTTCTCTAAAAGCGCGGCGCCGATTATTCCGGCGTCATTTCCTAATTCCGCACGGATGACTTGAGGGATACCTATTTCCTCGGCGGCGAAGGTACAAGTATGTAGTTTCTCGTTTAAAGGTTTCAACAGCAGGTCACCTGCATGTGCGATACCCCCCCCTAAGATGATTACTTGCGGACGGAAGATGGTTATGAACGTGGAGATTCCGGCGGCCAGTTTACTGATATAGTCATCGACGATCTGTTTAGCGAGGGAATCCCCTTGTTTAGCGGCCTCGAAAAGGATTTCTCCAGTGACTTTATTTTCGTCTTCGCCGCAAAGTTTCCATATCAAGGTGTCCTTATTCTCTTGTAAGGCCTCTTTCATGATGCGGATTAATGCGGTAGATGAGCAATAAGCTTCCAAACAGCCTTTTTGCCCGCATGTGCAACGTTCGCCATTGTATACCAATTTGGTATGTCCAAGCTCTGCTCCCATATTATCGGCTCCGGAATAAATCCTCTTACCCATGATAATTCCGCCTCCGACTCCCGTTCCTAGCGTTAACATGATGGCATCGGTATATTGGCTGGCCGATCCGGCCAAGACCTCTCCATAGGTCGCGCAATTGGCGTCGTTGGCTATATAAGTAGGCAATGAGATATGCTTCTTTAAATAGTCGTAGATGGGGACATTCTTCCATCCGAAACAATTGGCATGTACCAAAAGGTTCGTCTTTGGATTTACGTAACTGGGCATGCCGATGCCCCAAGAAGAGATGTCTTCCATTTGCAAGCCTACTTTGAGAACCGCTTTTTTGCTGACTTCCGCCATGTCGGTGGTGATCTCCTCGATCGTGCGTCCGGCTTGTGTCGGTATACTCTCCTTTGCGATAATCTGGTGATTCTCATCTACTACGCCAGCGACCATATTGGTACCGCCAACGTCCAGACCGAGATAATACTTGGTGCTTTCCATCTTTGCTCTTTATTTTATGAGGTCAATAGAGTGAATTATTTGTTGGCAAAGATAGAGGAGTTGTCTGCCCTAGACAATGTGAGGTTTAGCCTAAAATAATGGACTATTTTTGCATAAGTGCTCTTGTTGGTTAATGTGGCAATATAAAAAAAGGACCGGACGATGGGTATCGAACGGTCCTTTCTTTAATCTTTATGTCGTATGCTGTTATTCAGCTTCTTTTTCAGCAGCTTCCTTTTCTGCCGGAGCATCTTCCGGGGTGAAGTCAGTGATACCTGCGTTGATCAAGATGTTATACCAAGAGAGTAGTTTCTTGATGTCGCTTGGATAAACACGCTCACGATCATAGCTAGGCAATACCTCGGCAAAGTACGCACGCAATTGGTCTGTCGTGGCTTTGGAAGGTACCAAAGAGGCGGTTTTTCCCTCTTCCTTGTTCTTTACGCTAGTCAATACCTCATGCAAAGGCACTTCTGTTTCATCCGTATAGATTGCGATATCGCCTAATGAGATTACTTTATCTTTTGCGTATGCGGGTACTCTCTTGTTATCAGTCAGCGATTCAACGATCAACATGTTTTTTCCATGGGAAACCAGTTTATACAGACCGGGTTTTCCCGAAATAGACAAAATAGTCTTCAACATAATGTTTTTATTTTCTATTAGTGTTAAACTTCGAGGTGGCAAAGGTAATAAGAAAAAGTGGAATTCTTCCGTCATGAGGACAGTTAACTTCGTTGGAGAAGTATCTTAGGTGCATCGACAAAGTATCTTAGGTTCGTTGACGAAGTATCTTAGGTTCATTGGATGATGAAGGTAAGATACTGTAAAAGCCACTCGTCCCGCTATCGGTGATTATTGGGATTGAAGCCAACATAACAGTTTGCCTACTTGCGGTATAAGGGCCTGTCTGTTGTCATTATAGATAACGTAATCGGAGCGATCTTTCTTTTCCTCGTCCGACATTTGGCTGTTGATTCTGCGTTCGATTTCTTCTCTCGAGGCTGAGTCCCTCCCCAAGGCTCTTTCGATGCGGAGTTCTCTTGGGGCATAGACCATCAAGCTTATGTCTACCACTTTGTAGAAACCGGATTCGAATAATATGGCGGATTCGATGGCACATAAAGGGGAAGTCTGTCTCTCTACCCAAGCCGAGAAATGACGGTTTACCTCAGGATGAATGATCTGGTTGACCTGTTGTAATTGTTCCGGATTATTAAAGATGTGGGAGGCTAGAAGTTTCTTGTTCAATCCCTCATTCGTATAAATCTCCGGACCGAAAAGGGCTGTTAATTTCTCACGGATAACCGGGGAGTTATTTGTCAGCCATTTACTTTCCTCGTCCGCTATGTATACGGGTACACCGGATAACGCTAATAAAGAGGCTACGACGGATTTGCCGCTCCCGATCCCTCCTGTAATACCTATTTTAATCATGCTTATTGTTGTGTTCCAAAATAAATTCTACCTTATCTGGCAATAAGGTTGCCGTATGCACCCAGTCTGGTTTCTTGGTGAGTTTGACGGGTAGGGTACCAGATACGTTTTGCTCCAGATCCTCAAAAGGTATATGAATCGAGAACATATCTTCCGAAAGTCCTTTGAATCGGGACAAGGGCACACTGCAAGTCACTTTTACGACCGCCGGAAACATACGTACCGTATAATGTGGCGGTATATGACTGCAAGAGACAGGTATTTCCAATGTCTTCTCCGTGTACTCCTCTATCGGAATCGTGATGGATACACTTTCCGGATCGAAGTTAACGCCGTCTACCTTGATCAGTTGTACGGTTCTCGTAATGTTTTTATTCGCCTTTTTAACCTCGGTGAAGACCGTCTTAACCGAGGTCAGTGTATCCAAGATCGCCGCGGTGGCATAAGCGTTGATCTTTTGAGGGGTGATTCGGATATCCCCGGATAGTTGAAAGCCGGCTTCCAGATGAATATCGCCATTAAAGACGACCGGTATTTCCTTATGGACCCGCTGACTGAAATCCATATCTATTTGTTGCGGATCAAAACTTTGTAATGCCGTAGTGGCTATCAATTGTTTTTGAATATCGTTCTCGATCTGCCTTTTACTTACTTGAACCGAACCATTTTTCTCCTTCGTATTCTTCATGTTCACTTCAATCGGAGCAAACGATCTTCCAAAAGTATAGTTGAGTAAAACGCTACCCTTGTCTTTTACCTTTGCGGTAATCGTTTCCACCTCAGGGACATTAAACGCTATATCGACAGGTACGTTCTTATACTTAACCGGAAAAACAAGTTCTATCTCATATTCCTGCTGCAAGCTTTGGAGTAGCCAGAAACCGAAAGCCAAAAGGGCGAAAAAGAAAAAGACCAAGACCTCTTTCCATCTGTCTCCGTGGAAAAAAGCCTTAGTCTTTGCTTGGATAGACTTGAAGGAATTTTGTATGTTCTCAAGTCGTGACATATTCTGTAGTTAGATTATTTCTGCTGCTGAGCGTCTTCCGCTGAAGCGAAAATAGAAGTTTTATCTACACGGATACGTACTCCATCCGCTACCTCGATTAGCATATAAGTATCACCGATCTCTTTGATCTTTCCATAGATACCTCCGGCGGTAATCACTTTATCGCCTGTTTTCAACGCCTCACGTGATTTCTGGATTTCTTTTTGTTTCTTTTGTTGCGGACGGATCATGAAGAAATAGAAGATAGCTACGATAACTACCATCATCAAAATACCGGACCACTGACTTCCTCCAGCTGGAGCTTGAAGTAAAATACTGAGTAAGTTCATACTATAATAATCGTTTTACAAGTTAATATCAATAATGATATGCACAAATGTAATGATAATAATTAATCTTTGAGCAATAACTTCTCTTTTTTTAATTCGTTGACTATTGAATCCAGAATTCCGTTAATGAATGTTCCGCTTTTAGGTGTACTATAATACTTTGCGGCATCGATATATTCATTTAAGGTAACGTTGATGGGAATGGTCGGGAACGATAAAATCTCGGCTAAGGCGACTTGCATGATGATCAAGTCCATATTGGCGATACGTTCGGTTTCCCAATTCTTCATATGTTTGTCGATGCGTTCACGATATTCCTTACCTTTCAACAAACTTTGACGGAATAACTTGATTGCGAAAGCCTTGTCTTCCAAATCCTTGAACATTGGCAATAAGGCTTGTTTACTACCTTTCTTCTCCTCGAATTTCTTGATAGTCTTCAAGGCGAAAGTCTCTACGATCTCGATATCGTCGTTCCAGTAGATGCTTTTGTCTTCCAGATATTCCTCTATCATCTCGTTCCCACAGATTACTTTCTTGAAGATCTGGCGCCAGAACTCACGATCCGTCTCGTACGAGTCTTCTTCGTTTTTCAAGTATTCGGCGTAAATTTCAGAGCTTAAGATCGTATCCAATACGTTTTTAACAAACTCCTCGTCGTTACTCCATGAGAGACCTTGCTCGTCCACATACTTTTTCAACGTATCGTTTTCCGCTAATTGAGCGACAAAACGATTGTCTACGAAGCGTGTATTCGGGTTTAACTCCTCATCGGTAGGCATGTATTTGCACTTCCGGGTGTCAAGGATCCTTCTTTGCAGGTTGGTAACTTCGATAATTAGGAGTAAGAAATAATAATATAAGTCATATGACTTCTGAAGGCTGAAAAGCAATTCGTTTTCCGCAACTTTGAGGTCACCGTTTCCGTTTTGATAGTAAGAGTATACTATCTGTAAAACTTTAATGCGGATTAAAATTCTGTTGATCATCGTTTGAAGGAACTTCTTATTATAAATTAGGCTGCAAAGGTAGTCGTTTTTTCCATAAAAGAATCCGGATTTACTTAATTTTATATGTGTTAGATGATATTTTACAAATTTAGCCTCAATGGGCGTATTTTCGATCGTTAAAATAGTTGCTAATTAAAAAAAAATGCACATATTTGAAGCAAGTTCTATAAAGTGGGTGGGTTTTTAACGAATGTTAGCTGTCATGGAAGAATCAAGGAATAAAAAACATGTTGAAGGTGGCGACAGGGAGATTCTATACTCTAAAGCCATTAAAGCGGGAAAACGGATTTATTATCTGGATGTGAAGAGGAATTTGAAAGATGACCTATTCGTTGCCGTTACGGAAAGTAAGAAAATTCAATCAAAGGATGGTTTGCAAATCTCATTTGAGAAGCATAAGATTTTCCTTTATAAGGAGGACTTTGAGAAGTTCATGGAGGGAATGCAAGATGTAATCAGTTATATCAAGAACTCAAATCTGAAGAAATCCGCGGAAGACGTGGTGGAACCTGAAGAGGAGGAAACGATTCATGGCGATTCCCCAGAGGAGGATATGGCTTCCGGTGCTATAAAGTTGGATATTGAGTTTTAATGTAACACGAAGAGAAAAAGATAACGGGCTGTTTTACTCATGGAGAGAAACAGCCCGTTATGTGTTAGGAGCTTTCCGCAAAGGAAAATCCTATTCTTTGCTGCGAATTATTCAGCCGGGTGGATAGCCTCTGTAGGACATGCGTCAGCGCAAGTTCCACAATCTGTACACATTTCAGGGTTGATGCTGTATTTATCACCTTCTGAAATTGCTCCTACCGGACACTCATCAATACAAGTTCCGCATGCAATACAATCATCGCTAATTACGTAAGCCATTTTTTTAAACGTTTAAATTGATAACTATTAGTAGGTGCAAAAATATAGCTTTCTTTCTATTTAAAAAATATCTACTGGCTTATTTTCTTCAAAAATCTTCTTTTTTGCAATATCTTTGTCGGGTTTTCGTTATTAAACAAAATAGGTTGAGATTTGAGACGATTATTACTTATATTATATGTGGTAAGCTTGGCTACCATGGGAGCCATGGCTCAAAAGGAAAGGGTGAGGAATCAGCCGTACGCTGATTTGAAATGGCTTCATCTGGGGTTTCATGTGGGTATTCACTCGCAGGATTTGTTATTGACCCATACCGGTGTCATGACCAATGGAGAGACTTGGTTCGCGGAGATTCCTTCTTACTCACCCGGCTTTAGTGTCGGGGTGATCGGAGATATGTATATGAATCCTTATTTCAATTTACGCTTCACGCCTTCTATCCATTTCGGAGATAAGAAATTTAAGTTTCGGGAACAGGCTACGGGAGAGGAATTCATCACGAACGTTCGTTCCAGTTATCTGAATTTCCCCTTAGACGTTAAATATACGGCTTTACGCTTGAATAATTACCGTCCTTATTTGATCGGCGGTATCTATGGCTCCGTGGATATAGGCCGTAAGAAAGGTAATCCGATTCTATTGAAAAGCACGGACTTCGGATTTGAGTTTGGCTTGGGATGTGATATCTATCTACCCTACTTTAAGTTATGCCCAGAGTTGAAATTCTGTTTCGGATTGGTTAACCTATTGGAGAAAGATCGTCCGGACTTGGTAGATCAAGCAAATATCAAATATACGGATGCCTTATCGAAAGCTACATCCCGTATGGTGATCCTGACATTTAATTTCGAATAAATAACTCGATATAGATATAAGCGGCCGGAATAGCCATCATTACGCTATCGAAGCGATCCAGCATGCCTCCATGTCCGGGTAATACATGCCCGGAATCTTTCACGCCTAACGTACGTTTCATCAAAGATTCGATCAAGTCGCCCCAAGTCCCGAATACTACGATTGTGCCGGCTAATCCAAGCCATGTGTACCAGTTCGTGGCCGGCATGAACCAAGCGAATATTTGGGAGGTTATTAATACGAATGCCAACCCTCCGTAAAAACCTTCCCAGGACTTCTTGGGAGAGATACGTTCGAACAATCTTCTTTTTCCAAGCATAGATCCCACTAGATAAGCTCCCGTATCATTTACCCATACGAAAACGAAAATAGCCAAGGCAAAATAGGGGATATGTACGATCTCGCCCGGCGTATTAGGTACCGATGTAATAAAGTTTAGCAGAGAGAAAGAGCCTGCGCAATAGATTTGACCGAATAAGGTCAATGCCCAGTTATTGATTGGATTACTGGCTTTATCGTAAAGCTCGGTGATCATGGTATACATTAAGAATAAAAGATAGGGGAGAAATATATTGCCTCCAACCAAGCCATTGGCGTAACCGAATGTGGCGGCGAAGAGGTAGGCTCCCCCCAAGGAACTGACAAATCGTTTGATGGCGGCATTCTCATAATGTTTGACCAATCCGTAGAACTCCCATAGAGAAAGTCCGGTAATGAGTCCAAATACCGTAAGAAAATAATAGGAGTGGAAATAGATCGCACCGACTAATACCGCGACGAAAATGATGCCAGTCAATGCACGTGTAATCAGATTTTTCAAAACAATAGTGTTTTTGCTTGTTTGTAATTTTGGCTGCAAATATAACTAATAAATTGATAATACAGCAATAAGGAAGGCTGGATAGTAACTTTTGATCAAAGATACACCCCAGCCTTACTTGTTATGAATGTCTTGACTTTGGTCAAGCTATTTTCCCTGTCTTGTTTTCTTCGGTAGGAGTATCGGTTACGTTTTCCGTTGTTGCGTCCGCTTCCGCCTCCTTATCCGCATTCTCCTTGTTCTTTCCGTTAGCCTTTTCCTGCAACTCCAGAATCTCTTGGGAACGGGAGATCCAGGCGCGTTTCCCGAAGATATGCTCTACATCTTCCGAGTAGATTACCTCACGATCCAATAATACCTGCGCAAGTTTACTATGTCCTTCCTTATTCTCGGATAATATCCGTTTTGCCCTGTCGTATTGCTCATTGATGATCTTCTGTACTTCCGTATCGATCAATTTCGCGGTCTCCTCACTATAAGGCTTGGTGAATCCCCAATCCTGTCCGGTGGAGTCGTAATAGTTCAAGTTTGGAAGTTTATCGCTCATACCGAAGTAAACGACCATCGCATATGCTTGTTTCGTGACACGTTCCAAATCGTTGGATGCGCCTGTGGATATTTTTCCCAAAACTAATTCCTCTGCGGCACGTCCTCCTAAAGTAGCGCACATCTCATCCTGCAATTGCTCGCGGGTGGTGATCTGTCTCTCTTCCGGCAAATACCATGCCGCACCTAATGCCTTACCACGGGGAACGATTGTCACCTTAACCAGCGGATTGGCATGTTCCAACAACCAACTTAACGTAGCGTGACCGGCCTCATGGTTCGCGATACATTTCCGTTCTTCCTCCGTCGTGATCTTCGAACGTTTTTCCAGACCGCCGACAATGCGGTCTACCGCATTCATGAAGTCTTCTTTCTGTACGAATTTCTTTCCGTTACGGGCGGCGATCAAAGCGGCCTCATTACAAACATTAGCGATATCAGCACCCGAGAAGCCCGGAGTCTGCCTTGCTAGGAACTCAGCGTCTACGCTTTCATCTATCTTGATCGGACGCAAATGCACCCCGAATATCTCTTTACGTTCATTCAAATCCGGTAATTCAACATGGATTTGTCGGTCAAAACGTCCGGCACGCAACAACGCTTTATCCAAAATGTCCGCACGGTTTGTAGCGGCTAAGATAATAACACCACTGTTAGAGCCGAAACCATCCATTTCGGTCAACAACTGGTTCAACGTGTTCTCACGCTCATCGTTGCTATTCATATTCGCGTTCTTCCCACGGGCACGGCCTACCGCATCGATCTCATCGATAAAGACGATACAAGGAGATTTTTCCTTCGCTTGGCGGAATAAGTCACGCACACGGGAGGCGCCTACACCGACAAACATCTCCACGAAATCAGAACCAGACAAGGAGAAAAACGGCACATTAGCTTCTCCGGCAACAGCCTTCGCCAATAATGTCTTACCGGTTCCCGGAGGGCCTACCAACAATGCACCCTTGGGTATCTTACCTCCTAATTCAGTATATTTTTCCGGATTCTTCAAGAAAGAGACGATTTCCTCTACCTCTTGTTTCGCTTCCGCCAATCCGGCGACATCCTTGAATGTCACCTTACGGTCATTATCTTTATCAAAAAGCTGAGCTTTTGCCTTACCAACGCTGAACACGCCACCCGGACCTGCGCCGGTACCACCGGACATACGTCTCATCAAGAACATCCATACACCGATCAATAAGATAATCGGGCCGAATGAAACCAAGAAATTCCAGATAGCGTCATCGCCTTCCTCGAACCGGACTTGTGTATCGATATGACTATCGGCTACCGCTTTGTCATAGAAATCGGAAAACTTGTCGGCCGACGGGATCTTTACGTATACTTTCGGAGAAACCCCGATTTTAGAAACGTCCATATTCCCAAAGACCTGTTCAGTCTTTCCATTTTTCACTGTAGCCTCCACCAAATTCTTCTTGTTGTAGACTGTCATTTTATCGAATACGTTTTCCTGCGCTAGTTTCTGGAACTCTGTCCAGCCTAGCTCTTTCGTTCCCGAAGAATCATTTGTCATGTATAGGGCAACAAGCATGATGAAGATCAACCCGTACATCCAATACAAATTAAAGCGGAACATCTTAGGTTTCCCGCCCTTCGGTGTTTTATTAAATATATCGTTTTTATTTTCCATAAGAGATTATCATCAAATATTTAGGCCGGCTTAATCAATGTTAGGTACTTGTATAACCTTCGAGTCTGCCCAAAGGTTCTCTAAGTTATAAAATGCACGTTGTTCCGGCAGGAATATATGTACAAGAACCGTGCCATAATCCATGCCGATCCATTGAGCGCCCTGTGTACCGTCAATGGATAATGGTTTCTCGTTCGCGTTCTTGCATGCGAAATCCCATACGGAATCAGATAACGCTGAAACTTGGGTAGGAGTGTTTCCCTCACAAATAACCATATATTGACAAATGGCACCAGAAGTCTGGCTTAAATCTACTGTTACAATATTTTTGCCCCTTTTTTCTTGAAGGCCTTCAACAATCGTTTTTACTAATTCTTTTGTTTGATCCATTTATTTCTATTGATATAATTTTCCAAGTCGCAAATATACTTCTTAATTCGTTACATACGTCTTTTTCTTTCATTAATATATGTGTAATACCTTGTTTGAGACTATCTCCTCGATCGTTATAAGCTTTTAAAAAAACACGTACGTCTTTTTGAGAAAACATGTACGTGTTTTATCCGAAAGACGTACGTGTTTTTTCTGGACATTTTTTTCGAAAGTTTGTTTGCAAATTTTGAAAAAGTATATACCTTTGCATCCGCTAACAAGAGAGTTGGTGATTTGTTAAATATTGTTCTATGGTGTAATGGTAGCACAACAGATTCTGGTCCTGTTTGTCCTGGTTCGAATCCAGGTAGAACAACGTTTTAGGTTTACTCGACGATTTTGTGGATATTGTTCTATGGTGTAATGGTAGCACAACAGATTCTGGTCCTGTTTGTCCAAGTTCGAATCTTGGTAGAACAACAAGAAAGCCTCGTTATTCGATAAGAGTGGCGAGGCTTTCTTGTTTCTTGTCATTGGCGTTTGGATGTTCTGGGGATCTTCACCTTGAAACAAGTCCCTACACCTACCTCGGATTCCACCGTAATCTCTCCTCCGAACCGATTCACGAACATTTGGCAAATGGAAAGCCCCAATCCGGCCCCTTGCACGTAATTGTCCTTTTTGAAATAGCGTAGGAATATGTTTTTCAGATCCTTCTGCGGAATGCCCCGGCCGGTATCTTTTACGAAGAATTCGAGAAAGCCGGGATTGTTGGCGGTATACCCAATCGTGATAGAGCCTTGTTCCGTGAATTTTACGGCGTTATTGATCAGATTGGTGATCACTTGATTTAAGCGTAGTTTATCGATATAGATGAAAGTCGTTTCTTCCGGTATTTGCTTGATCAAGTTTAAATGGCCCGGTATGATGACCCGTTGCGTTGTTACGATTTGGTTGATCTGGTCGTTTACGTCGCACTCTTCGAAATGGTAATTGATGGTATTACTTTCGATGCAGGATATATCGATAATATCACTGATGAGGGCTAATAACAGGTCGCAATTTTTCTTGATAGTCTCGATAAAGGTCGTGATTTCCTCTGGCTCAAATTGTTCGCGGTCACATAGTAGATTCGCGAACCCTACGATTCCGTTCAACGGGGTACGTATCTCATGGCTCATATTTGCGAGGAATGCGCTTTTTAGGCGGTCGGACTGTTCTACTGTCTGACGGGCTTTTTCCAATTCATCCTCAAGTTGCTTATGGGCTTGTATGTTGATGAATACCCCGAACAGGGTATAAGAAGAACCTTGGGCCGATAAATAAAGGGAGGTAAATCGGGATTTCCACCAGATATATCCTCCTCGCGGATCTTGTATCCGTATTTGGATGAGAGGATGATTCTCTCCCGGTTCGAGGGATTGCGTCAATTCATTTCTCCATACAGGGATGTCGTCGGGATGTATTTTACTTTCAAATTGTTCAATAGGCAATACGTTAATCTGTTTGGAGGTATTTCCCGATAGGAAATCATAGTTGGAGAACATTTGTTGGGTTTGCGGATTATATTGCCAGATAATGATTCCCTTGTTATTCATGATCGAGTTAATATAGTCGCTCTGCGCCTGTTCTTCCGTGATGTCGCGGAGCGTAATGATTACCCCGATGATCTGTCGCTCTTGCAAGATCGGGGAGATTTCCAGAAAAGCGTTGAAAGAGTGGGCATGCCCTAAGCTGATAAGCCTGCATCCATAGTGACTGAATGATTTTTCATTCCGCATCGCGTTGTCAAGGAGGGACCTTAAGGATATGGATTGGTCCGGTATGATCACATTGAATAAGGAAAGTACAGACTGCCCGGTATACGATTCTATATTTCCCTTCAGTCGCAATAGCTTTAAAGAGACTTGGTTGATCTCGAAAATGTTAAATCGATTGTCGATACAGATAACCCCTTCTTGGATAGAGGCGATGATCGTTTTCAGATGCTTCCTGTTCCTTTCCCGTTTTTTCCAGGCGGCTTGCTTTTGTTGGTATTGGCTTTTATAATAAACATATAACAGCATGAAGCAAAGGACTAGGAATATAAAGCCGATTAGCAAAGGCGTTTGGTGACGTACCAAGAACGGTTGGTTGATGAAATAGGAATCTTTAGGAAGCTGTTTGGTGGTAAGATGAAATTTTGTCATGACATTCCAATCGAAAATATAACGAGGCGTAAGTGGATCGATCGTGAAATCGGATACTTTCTTGCCTTTTAATATCTGGCAGGCACGATTAGCGGCAGCGTAAGTCTCATCGTAACTACTGACCATATATCCACCCAGCACACCCTCGCCAAGTCCTATGTAGCAGGTTGTCAAGAAAGGATACTCGCCAACTTTAGTTATACGGGAGAAAAACTCTTCCCAATAAGGAATGATCCCTACATTATTATAATGTACGGAAAAGGCCGGATCCTTTAGGTTGACTAATACTTCCTTTGTTGTCTTATTCTGTAAATAAGATGTATCTATGTTGATATTTGGAGGAGGATCCAGTGTGGGGAATAAGCGTGCCATTTCGTTGATGATAAGCGTATCCGCTTGCAGAAAATGGATATTTTCCGTTTTTGGGAATAGCTTTTGGCTGAGTCGCACTATCTCGTTTATATCAGGGCAAGAGGTAAACCCTGTGATATTAGGATTGTTACGAAGGATCGAGTCTTGATGGCAGCTTATGGAACCGCAAAAAATAACGGGAATATCCAAAGGCCTGTTCTTTGCTTCTAAGAAGTATGCGAGCGTGAATTCATGTTCGAGCAGGATGATATCCGGTCGGTCATCCGCATCGAATGTCAGTGCGTTTTCTAAAGTCTTAAGCAGATGCTTATTATAGCCATATCCCAAGTACATGTCCTTCAAGCGTAAAGGTATGTCGTTATCTTTAAAAGCGTCGGCGATTCCAGCCAGCGACTCTTCGATATGATAAGCGGGTATAGAAAAATTTGCTTCTTCCTGTGGCGTAAGGATATCGCCTTGGGGAGCTGTCAGACCTTTGTGGAAAGCATGGATAAATAACACGTTATATGCTTTTTCCTCCGGCCGCGTCTCTTTACAGCCGGATAGTAGACATAGCAGAGAACATAGAGTATATAGGATTTTCATGATAGTTCCATATTTGTTCCGGTATCCTCAGAGGGGGAAGTTACCGGTAAGGTGATGAAAAATGTAGTACCAACCCCTAGCTCGGATTTTAGGGTGATACTACCTTGAAAGCGTTGTATGATTTCTTTGCAAATCGGTAATCCCAATCCGTTTCCTTTCGTGAAATGATCCACCCGGTAAAAACGATCGAATATTTTCTCTTGTTGCTCGGGGGAAATCCCTATCCCTGTATCTCGCACATAGATAGATATTTCATCCGGCTTTTGTTCCAACCCGATCTCGATAGATCCTTCTTTCGTGAATTTAGAGGCATTGTTTATGAGATTGCATAATACCTGCTCCATCCGGAAAGAATCTCCTTCGAGGATGACTGGGTTCTGGGGAAGATTGACCCTAAGTTCGATAGGAGCGGGTATTTTCCCTTGTTGTTCTTCTTGCACCTTCCGGATAAGGTCGTTTAGTACAAACGGGGTTTGTTGGAAACTGATACCGCTTTCAATACGTGATATATCTAGGATATCGTTGATGGTGACAAGAAGGGATTGGCTGTTCTCGTTGATCAGGTCTATAGCCATTTGCCGCTCTTCTGCGGATAAGTCGTCGGATTCAGCGAGCAAGCTGCTGAAACCGACGATAGCGTTTAGCGGAGTTCGTATCTCATGGCTCATATTGGCTAGAAACAAGGTCTTGTTCTCGTCGGAGATTTTCGCTTCTTGTAGTAAGGCTTGTAATTCGTTTTGTTTGTTTTTCAAGTTATCTATATCGGAACATAGACCGAATGGCTGCCTTAGATAGCCTTGGGGGGTTGGTATATTATGGGAGCTTATGGTAAACTCGGTCCAGAGATAGGTGCCTTGGGCCGTGAGTAACCGTATCTCGATCGTAAGTAGCGTGTCCTCAATGAGAGATTGCTTAATCGCCTTATCCCATAAATCCCTGTCTTCCGGATGCATCCAGGAAATAAATGTTGGCAGCGGTAGTTTATCCTCCTCATCCGGTGTGATTGGGAATTGGTAGTTGGAGAAGAAGTTTTTGTTGAATAATATCAACTGCCGTGCGTCGTCGAAACGCCATGGATAAGTTTCTCCTGTCGATATGCCCAGTTCTTGGAACTCGTTTTGGGTTATCTCCTCAAGGATGTTTCGGAAGGCGAGAACGACTTCTTTGTGACCGGTCTTTTGCTTGATCGGAGTGATGCTTACGGATATCGGGAATGTATGCTGATTGGACGTAACCAGATAAGTCAGCCGATCCGACCATTGCGGCTTGCCGGTCTGTAGCGCGATATCTATATTTTGTTTGAGATAGGATGGCGTGTTTTTCGAGGAGATATTACACAAGGTATTGACGTCTACGTTCAATACGTTCATCTCGTCCGGTAAATTCAGTAAGGTTCTTGCGGTCTTATTTATTCGGAGCACTCGATAGTTCCCGTCGATGGCAATGATCGCCTCTTTTAAGGAATCAACGGTGGTCATCAACCTTTGTTCCTCTATCTTGAGCATATGTTTAGAGTGCCTCTTACGAAGTGTCTCTTGCTTGGACAGTTTAGCTAAGGCTATTAGGGCATAGAGTATAATGAGGCAGATGATGACACTGGCAATATATATACCGGTCTTATATCTCTCCTCAAATGGCCAGTTGATAATCGTGCTGTTGGCTGGTAGCCGATCGAGTGGTATGTCCCAATATTGAAGCGCCTGCCAATCAAAATGATATTCCTTGGGACTGGTTGATATCTCGATAGAGGAGGGGCTTTTCCCTTTTAGTATCTGGATTCCGGTATTCATGGCCCGATAAGTTTGCTTACGGCTGGGGGTAAAATATCCTCCGATATAGCCCTTGCCAAATCCTTCATTTGTTACGCTGAAGAAAGGGGCAGTCCTTCCTTCTACGATAATGCCGGCGAATTCATTCCAGCATGCGGTCGTATAATAATTCTGATTGATGTTACGAAGTTGGGCAAATAACAGAGAGCCTTTACTATCGTCTATTAATTTGATTGATATCATATATTTGCCCGGGCTGAACGGATCTCCTTCCCTCAGGAGATATACATTTTCTTTCCATCCCATGGTACTGTCGGGGGCTAGAGGTTGCCATACGGGGCCAAGGATCGCGCTGGCTGAGGTATCCGTCTGGAATTGCCGGCTGATTTCCTTCATGGCGAATATGCCGGCAGGAGAGCCGTCAACCAGATTTCGCTGGTTTTGCCTGAAACCCATTAACTGGCTAGCTAACCGCTGGGTCTCACGGAAATCCGGAGTGGTTAGTTGGCCGGTGGCGTTCTTATACTGGGTTAGATACTCTTTCGGTAAATAATTTATGCCACTAAATACGACAGGTGTACTCTTTACGAGAGGATGCCGGGTGGATAACAAGGCGTGCGTGGCATTATCCCCGTTTGTAATAATTAAATCGGGAGGCGTTAATGAAAGGGAATCCAATAGAAGTCGCAAAGCCGTGATACTAGCCGTGGTATCAGAGGGATCGGACGTTTGCTCTAGGTAGGTATCGCGTACGTCTGCTTGGATTTGATTGTCTGCCAAACAATCGTGGATGCCCTTTCTCAATGCGTTGACCCAATGTGCCTTATCGGGAGAATAGGAGTATAGTACTAAAATAGTATAACTTTTTTCTCTATTATTGTGGTCTAACAACGTACAAGAGTAAAAAGTTAAATATAAGGTGAGCAAAAGCAAGATCTCTAGAATCCTCTTTTGGATAATCCCCTTACTTATACAGCTTTTTATGGTAGAGTTTCGCATTACTGCCACAAATATAGAAAATGTTTTTCACAGCTTTACTTCTATTTATAATTTATCCATTTAAAAATCTCCTTAATACTTGGTTTTTTCCCATACATTAATATACCTACCCTGTATATCTTGGAGGAGATCCAAGTCAAGCAGATCGCCGTAAGAAAGAGCGATGCGATGGAGAGTGCGATTTGCCATAAAGGAACCTCGAAAGGCATACGCACCATCATCACGATCGGAGAGGTAAATGGGATCATGGAGCACCAGAAGGCTAGAGGCCCGTCGGGATTTTCCATACTGTAGATTCCCGCATAAAGAGCGAATACCAAGAGGAGCGTTACCGGTAGCATGAATTGTTGCGTATCTTCTTGGCTGTCCACGGCGGAACCGATGGCGGCGAACAGTGAGGAATATAATAAGTACCCGCCTATAAAGTAAACGACAAACAAAATACCTATTTCGGCGAAATTAATCGTTCCCAGCATCTCTATCCATTCATTACTTGGTTGTTGGGCGCTCATCATGGTTATATCAGGAGCCGTATTAAGTGCCATCCCGGATTGTACCATCTCGTTATCGATACCTCCTCCTACTAAGAAAGAGCCTCCGGCAATCAGGATGAGTGTCATGATAGCCCATAAGAATACCTGTGTAAGTCCCACGAAACCTATTCCGATAATTTTTCCCATCATCAAGTCGAAAGGTTTGACGGACGAGATCATGATCTCGATGATCCGGTTCGTCTTTTCTTCCATAACCCCTTGCATGACCATTGCCCCATAGATCATGATGAACATATAGATAAGCATGGTGAAAATACCCCCGATTATGGAGGCTACTACGGATGAGGATTGCTTTTCGCTTCCGTCATCCCCCCATTTGATCGTTTGTATGTTGAAATCTACTTTACTTTCTTTTATGATCTCTTGTAGATTGGGGATATTGAATGTTGCCAGTTTGTCACTCTCTATCTGCTTCTTTAATGTCATATTGACGAGTCGGCTCAAATCCGCCGGGATTTGTTTCTTGGAATAGAGGGTTGCGTTTTTCGGATTTTTCTGCAAGTCGTCGGAGATGTTGAGAAATGCGAATATCTCCTTTTCCGACATTTGCCTGTACTTATCCATATCTTTGTCGCCGTTGATAAAACGATAGCTTTCCGTATCCTCGAACAACGGGGCGTATTTGCCGGTGGCGTCGAGTATGGCGACTGTATGAACCTCATCTCCCTTGATGGAAGAGAGCCATAGGGGGACGAACGCAAGTGCAGCGAATAGAAACGGTGTGAGGAACGTGAGCAGGATAAATGACTTTTTACTTACTCTCCGGAGATATTCCCGTTTGATGATTAATCCAATTTTGCTCATACCTTTGATGTGTTTGTACCGGAAACGGTGTTGATAAAAATGTCATTCATAGAAGGGATCTCCTCCGTGAAGGAAAGAATCTCATATTGGGACGCCAGCCGGGTAAGCCAATCGGAGTTACTGATATTTTCTTCCTTGCGTATCCTTAACTCCTCAATACCTCCAGTCTCCTTGCGTACATTTAATATATAGGTATTACTCTTAAACCGTTCCCGTACCTCCTTGACATTGCCGGACAGGACGACCTCAGAGCGATTGATTAAAGCAATCTCGTCACAAATCTCCTCAACGGAGGACATGTTGTGAGTTGAGAATATAATGGTATGTCCGGCCGCCTTCAATTCCAATATCTCTTGTTTAAGGCGATCGGCGTTGACCGGATCGAATCCGCTAAATGGCTCGTCAAAGATCAATAGCTCGGGTTCGTGTATCACGGTAATGATGAACTGTACTTTCTGCTGCATACCTTTCGACAGCTCTTCCAGTTTGCGATTCCACCAAGGCATGATGTCAAATTTCTCGAACCAACGGGTCAAACGACTGCGTGCCTCTGGGTAGGAGAGACCTTTCAATTGTGCCAGATAGATCGCCTGCTCCCCGACTTTCATCTTTTTATACAACCCTCTCTCTTCCGGCAAGTAACCGATCTGGTAGATGTCTTCCGGGCTGGATTCATGGCCGTTGAAGCGAACGATTCCGCTATCCGGTGCCGTAATCCGGTTGATGATCCGGATCAAGGTTGTCTTGCCCGCCCCGTTAGGCCCCAGTAATCCAAAGATTGTTCCTTGAGGAACTTGGATACTTACCTTGTTCAGCGCCAGATGCCCGGCGTACTGTTTTACCACGTTTTCTGTCTCAAGGAAATTCATAGCTGTTTTTTATTACATTTTTAATACGATACGCTCACCCAGCTCTTTGCAGAGCACGTTCTTGATCTCGTTGAGGTGGGCGTTCTGTTTCATTAAATCAAAGATCTGTTCCATGTCACCCTTGTTTTGAGCCTCTTTGATTTTCGCTTGGATATCCTTTATCTTATAGAGGATATAGGCATCTTTCATGGAATAGATTTCCCGGGGTACCAAGTAATCCAATTTATCTTCTTCTTGTTCCAGTTCCCTGAACTTCGTATGATATTTACTAAGCTGGTACTTATCGCTGATAAGGTTGGCGGCAAGCCGGCTGATGTTCGGGTCCGGATGGGCAAGGAAATAACGACTGGCCATAAAGCCCTCGTTTTGACAATGTTCAGCAGCTTCGTCCAGCATTTGTTTGAAGGCTGGCGTATAAAACGTAAGGTCATCACGTTCCAGATCGAAACGGATATAATCGGCGACCCTCATGATGACATGCTCGTTGGTCTCCTCATCTACGTAGTCATAGAGGACACGTTCGCCATATCGTACGATATAGCGCAGAAGAGCCAACTCATAAGCCTCAAAAGGAGAACGTTTCGGTTGGACCTGTATGTTGGGAGCCGTCGGAACCTCGTAGGGAGGAGTAGGGGGCGGACCCGCTTCCTCTTCCGGAATATAGTCCTCGGGCAGTGGAGGCGGAATATTTTCCGGAGGAAGGGTATTCGCCTCTTCCGGTGTATACGGTTGGTAGCCGGGGAAATCCGGATACTCCGGAATCGTATTGACGGGAGATTGAATGGGCGGTGTATTCCTTACGGATTTAGCCGCTTGGTTCTCTTCCTTGTTGAGACGGATCTTATTGACCTCGTTGAGTAAGACTTGCTCGTCTATCTCCATGGTCGTACTACATTCCCGGATATACACGGAGCGAGCGATATTATCAGGTATGATCGCTACCGTACGGATAATATCCGAGATCAGGGCGGAACGTTTGATCGGATCACCCCCCGCTTCCGCCAATAGTAACTTTGTCTTGAAACGGATGAAATCCGTCTCGTTCTGGCTGATAAACTCTGCGAACTCGCTCGCGCTATGGCTACGGGCAAACGAGTCCGGATCTTCTCCCGCCGGAAGAAGCACGACCTTGACGTTCATCCCTTCTTCCAATAACATATCGATACCCCGGAGAGCCGCTTTGATTCCGGCGGCGTCTCCATCGTATAATACCGTGATATTATTCGTGAAACGATGTATGAGCCGGATTTGCCCTTGCGTGAGCGCCGTACCCGAGGAGGCAACCACGTTTTCTACGCCCACTTGGTGCATACCGATCACGTCCATATATCCTTCCACCAAGAAACAGCGATCCTGTTTCATGATTGCTTGCTTGGCGAAATAGATGCCGTAAAGCTCGTTACTCTTATGATAAATCTCGCTTTCGGGAGAGTTTACGTACTTCGCGGTCTTCTCGTCCTTTTTCAATACACGTCCGCCGAATGCCACGACCTTTCCGCTTAGCGTATGGACGGGAAAGATGACACGTCCCCGAAAACGATCGTTCACGTTTCCATTATCATAAGCGATAACTAAACCGGTTTTCTCGAGGAATTCCTTTTTATAACCTGCTTTTATAGCGGTTTTGTATAAAGCATCCCGCTGGTCCAAGCTATACCCGAGCTGGAATTTACGGATGATATCTTCCCTCAATCCTCGCTCGGCAAAGTAACGCATACCTACGCTTTTCCCTTCAACATGCTCATGTAATAAAGTAGAGAAGTATTGTCCCGCCCAACTATTGACGATAAGCATACTTTCCCGGTCGCTACGGATTTGTTTCTCTTTCTCGGTAAGTTCCCGTTCCTGTATCTCTATATTGTATTTTTTCGCCAGAAAGCGTAAAGCGTCGAAATAGCTGAGTTGCTCATGCTTCATGATGAAGTGAACGGCGGTTCCACCTTCTCCGCAAGCGAAACACTTACAGATATTCTTTGAGGGGGATACGTAAAAAGACGGTGATTTGTCCGAATGAAACGGGCATAATCCTACATAGTTGATCCCTCGTTTCCGAAGAGTCACGAATTCAGAGACAACATCCACGATGTTCGCCGCGTCCAATATCCGGTCTATGGTAGGTTGATCGATCATTTTAAATTACTCCTTATTTTAGCGAACACAAATGTAGTGAAAAATAACCAAACACAAACAAGGCTTGATGTTTGCTTGTGTTTGGTTATTTTTTGCTATATTTGCGGCGTGAAACGAATGCTACTCTCCAAGTACGCCTTCCAACTTATAAGATTATATTTTGTAACTGATTGGATATTAATAGAATATACATCCTTTCAGGACTAGAAGAATTATCCATCATTCTGTGGAACATCCTTTGACAGACAATTGGTTCGTATTGCGAGACTTGACCCGTCCCAATGCTAAACGCCCGGCCTATAGGTTGCTGGAGGAAAAGGGCATAGAGGTTTTCACTCCTATGCGTTGGCAGTTGGTCGAGAGGAAGGGTAAGCGGATTCGTGAGGAGGTTCCTCTTCTGCACGATTTACTTTTTGCCCATACGACCTGTGCGTGTATGGATCCAATCGTAGAAGAGATCAGTACTCTCCAATATCGTTATTTGCGTGGTGGCTACCGTAAGCCGATGACGGTAGGCCATGCGGAGATGAACCGTTTTATCCGTGCTGTCCATTCCGATGATTCCCCGCGTTATTTCTTGGTTGAAGAATTAACTCCAGCGATGTACGGTCGCATGATCCGCATCGAGGGTGGCCCATTGGATGGCTACGAGGGACGTTTACTCTCTATACGAGGGGCCCGTGTGAAACGTTTGATCGTGGAGATCCCCGGTCTGTTGGTCGCCGCTGTGGAGGTCGATCCTGAATATATTCGATTATTATAACATATATTGACATGATACAGATTTACTTCACACGCAATTAACAATTAAAAGAACGTGTGTAAGATGTCAAACAAAGCAAGAGAACGTAAAAGTTACAGCCAGGATTTCAAGCTCCGTATGCTGAAGGAGTATTATGAGAGTGGCTCAACCAAGTACAGCCTATGTAAGAAATATTCGGTTGATTACGTGACATTTAGTCGCTGGGAACGTTATTTTGAGTCAAAAACGCTATCTTTACCGTCCGATCTGACAGAGTTAGAGCATCAGGTATATATGGCACGAAAGAAATCCGAATCATCCAAGGCGACCGGTCCCCAAACGGAGAGCGAGAGGCTCCGGGAGGAGAACTTGTGCCTACACAAGGCGTTGGCCTACTCAGAGTTGCGCAATGAGGCTCTGCATGAGCTTCTTAAGATCGGGCGGGAACAATATGGCATCGACCTGCTAAAAAAAGCTGGCGCCAAGCGGTAGACAACCTTCGGCTCAGGCATCCCAAGGAATCGATCGGTAGCCTGAGCGGGCTGTTTGGCAAGACAAGAGAAGGTTATTACTCCGTGAGCAAGGAGAAATGCATGTGCAGGGAATTGTCAGAGAAAGAGATACTTGACACCGTGAGGGATATCCGGCATGAGGCTCCGGGCATCGGGGCGTACAAGCTGTACCTGATGTTCAAGGAACTCTATCCGGACGAGATGCGTGGCCGGGATTGGTTCTACGGGCTGATGCATGAGTCACACCTGATGCTGAAGCCCGGGAAGCGCCGTCACACGACAAGCTCCAACCATCCTTACAGGAAGTACAAGAACATGATCAAGGGATTGACCGTCAACAGGATCAACCAATTGTGGGTGGCCGACATCACCTATATCGACACCGATGAGGGCGTGGCCTACCTGCATCTCCTGACGGACGCGTTCACGCATGAGATCATAGGCTGGATCCTATCCGACAGCCTTGTCGCCTCCAATACCGTGACGGCTCTGGACATGGGTATCTCGCACGTGTCACCCCTAGGGTTCGATGGACTGATCCACCACTCCGACCGCGGCGTTCAATATTGTTGTAATCAATATATTGATCGTCTACAGGCCATTAAAGCCACGATCAGCATGACGGAGGACTACAAGCCTACCGATAACGCGATCGCCGAGCGGGTCAACGGCATCATCAAGCAGGAATGGCTCTACAGGATGAAACGCCCCCCGGACGTGGTGGCCGCAAGGGATTTGTTGGCGAGGATCATAGACTTCTACAACAATAGGAGACCGCATAGGAGCAACAGGGACATGCTCCCACCAGTCAGGTTCCGAGAAGCTCTGACTTGTATGTGATCGCTCAATGGAGGCTTCGCGCCTCCAGCCGCGAGGCTTCCTCCGCAGTGGTTTTTTCATGGTTGTTTTGCATGGAAAAAGAAAAACGGTATTTTTGCCGCTGTGAACCGGTTCAGGAAACAACTTTCAACCCTGTGGAGTTTTTCAGGAGAAGGTTCTCTAAGATGTGAAGTACCTTAGAAAATAACAGTAAAATCTGTAAAGTAAATTTAGGCAAATTCATATGAATACTCTTGGATTAGACAGATATATACTACCTTGCCTAAGGAGTATATCTTCTATGTCTGGAGGAGATATCTCCTTGGGCTAAGTAAGTAGTACTTCGTATATATAATCTCGTAAGCGCTCAATTTTTGAAAGCTGAGCAAAAAAGTATGTTAGATGACTTGTGCCATGCACTTAAGATACTTTTAGTGAGTATTCAAAAAAGGGCTCATGGCTAATGTTAAAATCAAAATTAATTTTTAATACAACCCGGTTTAGGGCACAGTAAAGTACCCCATTCAAAGGGGTATGCCCTAAATTGAGTGCTTACAAGTATGTCTGGGCTTTGGTGAACAAACAGGAGAATATCACTTATTGTCTCTTATGACAAAGACGAGGATGACAGCCGTGGTAGCCGTCCTATTGAAACTTTCTAGGGAAGCTTTCTTGGAAGTATACAGTCTGACGGATATGTGGTTTACAAGCACTTGGCAGAGGTAAATCCTAAATGTGAGTTTATACTCTGTTGGGCGCATGTACGCAATAAGTTTGCCATGACCTTTGAGGCAAGGATGCGGATGCCGAATGGTTTGTTCAGAAAATAGGCGAGTTGTATAAGATAGAGGCTGAATGTATCCTGAAACGCTTAAAGCCTCATGAGATAAAAAATCAACGGTGCCAGGATGATGTAACACGCATATTGACTTCTATTTATGAAAAGGCGGTGAAGCTGTTGAAGAATAAACGAAAACATTATAGTGAGATGATGCGGAAGTCGCTGAGTTATATGATCTATGGTTGGGAAGAACTTCAGAATTACAGGAAGGACGGATGTTACACCATAGACAATATCTTTGTAGAAAGAGCCATTCGGCCTTTTACGGTACATCGAAAAACTCTTTGTTTTTTAGTAGCGAAGAGGGTGTTGAAACAGCACTGGCATTTTTCACTCTGATTGAGACCTGCAAGAATGTAGGTCTCAATCAGAGTGACTATATCGCAACTACAATCAAGCTTTTGATGGACGGGAATAAGAATTATGATGACCTCGTTCCTATGTCAATGGCTATATAATACATGACAAATCGTTAAATTTAAAAATATTCAAAAGTTCATCTTCTTGATTTTTAAGAAGGTGTACATGGTTGAGTGCTTACTATTTACAATGGCAAAGACAATAAAGAGGAACTTTGTGTATAATCTGTTGTTGCAGATTTCTGCCGTATTGTTTCCTATCATTACAGCTCCGTATATTGCGCGGGTGTTGGATCCGGACGGTGTGGGTATCGTCAATTTTGTCAATACCTATGCTTCCTATTTTGCCCTGTTCGCTGTTCTTGGCATACCGACATATGGGATTCGTGAAATTGCGAAGCGGCAGGGCAACTTGAAAGAAATGGAACGATTCCTTTCACAAATGATTAGCATTGAACTGGTATCGACATTTGTCATTAGTCTGCTTTTCATAGGTTCCGTGTTGTGGATAGATCAATTGAAAGAGAATGCGCTATTGTTTCTGTTGGCGGGAATATCTCTTTATATGACGCCTTTTAAGATAGAGTGGTTTTTTAAGGGGCAAGAAAAGTTTGGCTATATAACATTTCGCTCATTGGTTATTCGCACGGTCAGTATCCTATTGCTGTTCGTCTTTGTTCGTACCAAACATGATCTGGTTAATTACGTTTTGCTAAGCCTTTTCTCTACGATTGCGAATGAATTTTGGAACTATTTAAAGGTTTTGAAATTAGGAATAAGACCTTATATTACATTCAAGGGATGTAAGACGCATTTGAAAGCTGTCTTGGTGTTATTGGGTTCTTCTGTCGCTATCAGCATCTATGTGATGTTGGATACGTTAATGCTGGGTTTCTTGGCCGATTATTCAGAAGTGGGATATTATAATTCGGCAATACATCTGGTAAAAGCCGTTTTGCCATTGGCCACAGCCCTATCAGCGGTTGCTTTGCCAAGGGTCGCAAGTTTTATGCAATCCAATGACATGGAAAGCGTTAATGCTCTCATGCAAAAATCCTTGAATATTGTTTCTTTTTTGGTATTTCCGATGACTATGGGAATAATCCTGGTAGCGCCTACCTTTGTTCCCTTGTTTTTTGGCTCTCAATTTGAGGGAGCCATATTGCCCATGCAAGTTGGAGCCGTCTTGTTGATAGCCATAGGGCTAAATAACTTGAATGGTATCCAGATCCTTACGGGCATGGGAAAGGATAAGCAATTCTTAATGAGTGTAACCAGTGGTGCGGTATCCAATTTTATATTGAATTTGATACTTATCCCCCGATATGGGGCTGTCGGTGCGGCAATCTCGTCTGTCTATGCGGAGGTGCAGATATTTTTGGTGAATGAATATTTCGTGAGGCGTGATACGGTTATTCGGGTGAATCATTATGCGGATGCCGCCAAGTCATTGATAGGGGCCTGCCTTTTCGTACCGTTATGTTATGCGATTGGTCGTTTGCTTGAGGGATGGACTTTTGTGATTGTTGCGGTATTGGCATGTTCGATCGCCTATATGATATCTCAATATGTGCTTAGAAACTCAATATATGGTTTGGTGAGCAATCTCATACTTCCAAAAATTAAAGCAAGGTTTTCATGAAAAGAAAGATTAAAGAAATAATAAAGAAAGCGACATCCGGAGCTTTGCGATTAAAAATTAGAACTTATCAAAAGGCTTTTGATCGTATGTCGATATGGGATACTTTGTTTAAGTATCATTGTTATTATGACAAATTGCCGGGTAGCCTCTCTTCCGCAAATCTGATGGCTAAGATAATAGGTAGATCAGATATTTGTTTGGCCCATGGGTTTATCTATACGTATGATCCAACCAAGACTCGTTTGGTTAGGGCGGGAGTTGAACCGTTAACCAGTATAACGCCGGACTATGCCTTGATAATCAATTCTGATTTACGTGAGATAATGCGTAGTCTTCCTGAAAGAAGCGGGGATAATTCGGATTTCATAGGCACTTTGCATATAGTGACCAAGGCGATTGAAGATAAGGCGAGGGCCATATCGGAGCAACGATACGAGGATGTGCGCTATGAGGCAATGGCGAAAAGACTTCCGGACTTGCTTTATCGAGATTGTCAATCTTTGGTGGAGGCCATACAAAAAGTCTTGTTTTACAATGGATTGCTATGGCAAGTGGGGCATCGGCATGTGGGCTTGGGTCGTATGGATTTAGTATTGTATCCTTATTATAAAAAGGATGTGGAAGCCAATAGGCTAAACTATGAGCAGGCGAAAGGTTTGCTAAAAGAAATGTGCTTGTTGTTGGGCAAGGATTCTCCCATGAAGAGCTTGAATCTGATAGGTGATAGCGGTCAGTATATTATATTGGGAGGTGTTGACAAGAATGGGAAAAATACCGATAATGAATTGACCCGTATGTTCTTGGAACTTTTTGAGGAATTAAGAATCCCTGATCCCAAACTCATCTTCCGGGTCAATGAGGAGACACCAATGGATACATGGAAACGTTCGATAAGGTGTTTGGCGAATGGTTGTGGATCTCCGTTGTTTATGAATGAGACCCTTATTATGGAAAATATGGTGAAGTTTGGTTATCGGAACGAGGACGTGTGGAATGTGGGTACGTCAGCCTGTTGGGAACCTCTGATTATAGGAAAATCCTCGGATCAAAATAATCCATTCATAAGTATACTCGCTTGCAATGCTTTAAAGAAGGCCTTGACAGAGATGGAAGACGAATTGGATTATGGCGGTTTGCTACAATTGGTGAAACGAAATTTAGCGGAAGAGACACGATCGGTTGTTGTTGATAAGGATTACGATTATTCCCCCATCATGTCGTTATTCAATGAGTCATGTATCCGTTCAGGCAAAGACTTTGCGCATCAGGGAAGCGATTATATGTATCAAGGCGCCCAATTACTAGGCTTGCCCAATTTGGTGAATTCCTTGTTGAACATCAAGAAATACGTTTATGAGCAGGGATTGGTCTCCTTGGGCATATGCAGGGAGATCGTACAGACCGATTATGAGAATCACCTTGATATAAAGCAATTGTTCAAGTCGGCTAATGACAAGAAGTTTGGCTTATGTGACGAGTATGTTCTTCGTCTAAGCCAGGAGTTGATTGGAACGGTGAGCGAAACGATAGGAAAACTTACCGCCAACGGGTATAACGTGAAGTTTGGACTAAGTTCTCCAAGTTATATTTCGCGGGGAAAAGTAGCCTCTGCCACACTGGATGGTCGGAATGCCGGTGAGCCATTTGCGGTACACATTTCTCCTCTATCTTCTACGATTGATATTGCGGAAGTCTTGGACTTTGCGAGTTCTTTGTCTTATCCTGTAAATTGCCTGAACGGAAATGTGGTGGATTATGTGATTCCTCCGGTTTATTTGAATAATTCAGACAAGTTGGTTCCCATTTTACGGGATGCGTTCAAGAAAGGATTGTATCAGTTGCAGTTAAATGTCTATGATAGGGCAACTTTGATAGATGCAAAATTGCATCCGGAAAAATATCCGACCTTGGTCGTTCGAGTATGGGGCTTTAGTGCCTATTTCAATGACCTGCCGGAAGAATATAAAGATAACCTGATAGCTAGGGCCGGGGAATATGAGCGCGCTTAATGTAATCTCCATCCAGCGAGGTTGTATTTATGACGGTCTAGGTGTTCGTACGACTGTTTTTTTGAAAGGATGTCCGTTCAGTTGCTCTTGGTGTTGCAATCCGGAAGCGCTCTCTGGTAAAGAATATTATATTGACAATCAGAAATGCCTAAAGGAATTGGGCGTATATTCCTTGTTATGCGAAAGTTGTGAGCGAAAAGGAGGTGCTCGTTCTATCATAGAGTGCCCATTTAGTGTATGTGCGCCTATCGCTAAACGGTATGACTCAGAAGATTTATTGAAAGAGTTATTAAAGGACAGCTCCTTGTTTGAGCAAAGTGGAGGTGGCGTTACGCTTTCGGGAGGTGAGCCACTGTTGCAGTGGAAACCCCTTGTTCCTTTATTGTCTGAATTAAAGGCTGCGAATATTCACGTGTCCATAGAAACAACTTTATATATGCGTGATAAACAAGTTGTGGAACATTTAATTCCATATATAGATGAGTGGATTGTCGATTTGAAGCTACAAAAGGAGCATACGAAAGAGGATTATTTCTATGTACTGCATGGCAATCTTGGATTACTTCGTGAATCGATGTCGAGGATTGCTTATCGATTGGTTTATGTGGAAACTCTACAAGCTGAAAAAGTGATTTCTCAATTGCAAGATTTGGGTATTAATGCTTTTGAGCTATTGAAGTGCCATTCTTTGGCCAAAAGTAAATATGATAAATTGGGAATCCCTTTTATGGATTATACTCCTTCAGATACTGCTTATAATGTATTCTATAGAAAAATGTTGGAGGCTGGTTTACAGATTGTAAAACACGAAATTTAATCATATGATGCAACATTACGATTACTTAATAGTTGGTTCCGGATTGTACGGATCTACGTTCGCTTATAAGGCGAAGCAAGCAGGTAAGACTTGCTTGGTGATTGACAAGCGATCACATGCCGGGGGAAATGTTTATTGTGAGAAAGTAGAGGGCATTAATGTACACAAATATGGAGCGCATATCTTTCATACGAATAACAAGAGTGTATGGGATTTTGTGAATTCTATTGTGGAATTCAATCGTTATACAAATTGTCCGATAGCAAATTTCAAGGGCGAATTATATAATTTACCTTTCAATATGAATACTTTCTATCGGATGTGGGGTGTGACTACACCAACCGAAGCTGTAGCGAAACTTGAGGAACAGCGTGCAGAGGCAAGACGGAGACTGGCAGATTTAAGTGTGTCTGAACCCCGCAATTTAGAAGAACAGGCACAGTTGTTGGTGGGTAAAGATATATACGAGATCTTGATTAAGGAATATACCGAGAAGCAATGGGGGCGTAAGTGTACAGAACTCCCCGCATTCATTATCCGTCGTTTACCAGTTCGTCTCATATATGATAATAATTACTTCAATGATAAATATCAAGGCATTCCTATTGGTGGCTACAATAAACTGATCGAAGGCTTATTGGCTGGAGTTGAAGTGAGATTGAATACGAATTTCTTTGCCAAAAAGGAAGTCCTAATGGCCATAGCTGATCGGATTGTTTATACGGGTGCCATTGATGAATACTTCGATTACTATTATGGTAAATTAGAGTATCGAACAGTTTCGTTTGATATGACTGTCGAAAATTGCACGAATTATCAAGGTAATGCCGTAGTGAACTATACTTCTCATGAACAGCCGTATACCCGTATTATTGAGCATAAGCATTTCGAGATGTTCGGAGCTGAGATAGATGCTTGTCCCAAAACAGTAATCTCTAAAGAGTATAGTTCAGAATGGAAAGATGGGTTAGAACCTTACTATCCAGTGAATGATACTCCTAATAATGAATTGGCTGAGAAATATCGGGCATTGGCAGCTAAAGAAGAGAACGTAATTTTCGGAGGGCGTCTAGCGGAATACAAATATTATGATATGGATCAGGTAGTGAGTCAAGTATTAAATTTAGAAATGTAAATAATGGAGAATCATAAAGTTAAAATATTAGTGTGTTGCCATAAAGAGGCTTATGTTCCTAATGATGATATCTATTTACCGATACATGTAGGAAAAGCTATATCTAAGAAGGATCTAGGTTTTCAGGGGGATGATGAGGGAGACAATATAAGCTATAAAAATCCACATTATTGTGAGTTAACCGCATTGTATTGGGCTTGGAAAAATTTGCGTAATGTTGATTATATAGGGCTTTGTCATTATAGAAGATATTTTGATTTTAGAACTAAACCTTTTGTGAAGAAAGAAGCTGTTGTAGTTTCCGAAGAATGGTTTCGTATGCATTCGAAATCTCTTTTACTAAATGTTGATACCTTCAATTTTGATGTTGTTTTGCCAATGTCTATTCCGTTTAGAATGAATATATTAGAGCATCATGCCTTGAATTTGAATTTTATGGATATGGCGGTTATGGAGAAAGTAGTATTGAAGTTGTATCCTGAATATAGAAAATCATTAGAATATGTATTTTATCATTCCTCGGATGTGCCTCAGAGAAATATGTTTTTAATGAAGAAAGAATATTTTGATCGTTATTGTGAGTTTTTGTTTAATATATTATTTGAGGTAGAAAAGTATGTGAAACTTTCACCATATGCCTATTATAGAAGGGTTTTTGGATTTATGGGAGAAATGTTACTCCCTTTGTTTTGTTATCATAATAAATTAAAGACGCAACGCCGCTATATTGTATATATTGATAATAACGGGAAAAATAAATCTGATATGTTTTATACGGTAAAATATATTCTTTCTAATATCTCATTTAAACTTAATGAATTGTCTACTAAGCCTATTTATTCAGTCTGGAAGAAAGATTTATTAGAGAGTGAGTTCCCTGATTTGTTTAAATAGCTATGTGAACTGTATATGTTAATGCTGAGGGCTTGATATGCTTATTTTTGTAATTGTTTTCTTTCTGATTTTTTTAGTTGGGATAAATAAAATTTGTTGTAAAGACAATATTTCACGATTATGTGTTAATATTCATACGATATGGTGGTCTTTATTGGTTGTTATATCATTGCTTAATATGTTTTCAATGAAGGATGTATCTTTGTTTACATATTTTTTGATATGTTCTTATTATATTTCGTTTAATATTGGCTTTTTGATGGCAAATTACGTTTTTGGAAGTAAAGTATATGCGCTTTGTAATCCTACTAAGAATTTGGATTATTATTTACGTAGTAGAGTTTTTAATATTGCATTGTTGTTATTTGCTATATTTTCAATATATTTAGTTTATCGCTTTTTAGATGTAATATTAATTTCTACATTTGCTGAAGCTCATTTGCTTAGCATCGATTATGAATTATATGGGTCTCCTTTAGCCATGATCATTTTTAATAATGCAACGGTGCCGTTATCTTATTTTTCAATGGTCTTGTTTGCGTTCTTATACCTGAAAAGAAATTTTAGTTTAGTGTTTTTGTGTTTGTTTTTCTATATTACATTGGTCTTTCTAGTAGGATTTGATAAGGGTACTATATTAATGTTTGTTCTGCAATTTGTTTTGATTTGTTTGCTCTTGTATAAAGTCGATATGTCTTATATAGTCGGATGCTATAGTATGAACAAACGTCAAATAACAAAATCTGTAATATTTGTTATGATATTGATTATGATAACAGGTGTTTTGAGTTCTTTGAGAAAGACAGATCGTATAGATATAGTTCTTCTTAGTTTGTACGATTCTTTATGCGATTTTTTAGAGGAAATTGTTGTGTATTTAGTTGGTCCATTTAGAGCTTTAGACTATGCGGTGAATTCTGATTATTTTTTGGATAAACTAGGTGGTTGTTATTTTGGAGAGGCTACATTTTTAGGTTTTAATAAGCTTCTTGATTGGATATTCTCACTGGTCGGAATAGATTATAATAGCTCATATGAGCTTGTAGGTAATACATTGCAGGAGACTTCTGTGGACATTAATTCTTCTGCAACTTCCTTTAATTTTGCTTTCTCTTCAATTCTGTATTATTATCTTGATTTTAAGGTTTTGGGTGTAATTACTATTCCTTTTTGTCTTGGAATTGTATTAAGAATATTAATAAATAAATTTCATCGTTATCCATCAATTCCTGCTTTTGCTTTGTTTGTCTATTTGCTTACTATTTGCTTGACAGGTTTCTTTACTTGGGATTTATCAAAACCGGGGCCTGCTGCCTATTGCCTGTATTTGTTGTTTTTCCATTATTCTTTTGTGTTTAAAAGAGTTTATACATAATGTTTGTAAATAGAATATAGTAATGAAAGTATCTGTAGCTATGGCTGTTTATAATGGAGAGAAATATGTGAGAGATCAGATTGTTTCTATACTCAGCCAGTTGAGAAAGGATGATGAACTTATCATATCCTATGATGAATCGTCTGATAATTCATTGTCAATATTGACAGAGTTCGCTCAGTCTGATAAAAGGGTGAAGATATATGATAATCCCTATAAACCAGGTGTTGTGAAAAACTTTCAAAATGCGGTGGAACATTGTTTGGGGGATATTATCTTTCTGTCAGATCAAGATGACGTGTGGTTGCCTAATAAAGTCGATAAGGTACTTCGTGAATTTGAAAATCCCCATGTTGCCGTAGTGATTCATGATTCAAAGCTTACAGATTCAGACTTGAATGTAAGGTTTAAGTCAACGTTTAAATTAAGAGGTGGTGTAAGAACCTCTTTCTTGGGAAATATATATAGGCTTAGCTATATTGGATGTTGTATGGCTTTCAGATCCTTTTATAAGGAACTGGTGGTACCTTTCCCTACAATTTATAGATCTCATGATTGGTGGATAGGGAGTATGTTATCTTGTGGAAAAACAAAAATTAAAGCTATAGATGAAGCTTTGATTCTGCATCGTGAGCATGCGAATAATGCGACGCCTAAAAGTAGACCTCCATTGAACTATCAGCTTCAAGTTCGTTGGATTATTATAAAAAATGTAATAGCCAGATATCTCTATAAAATCAGGATTGATAAATCTCATAATCTCTAGTCTTATGTCAATGTCTCTTTTTAAAATATATAGTAAGATAGCTCTGTTATCACCTAGGATTGAAGTCTTACTTCGACAAATGTATTGGTATAATCACAATTTAGTATCGAGATATAATCCTAATACGGTTTCGGCAAGTATATTTCCTGTGACAGACATACATACTGTTGATTTTGATGCGATTCTTGAACGTTTAGAGGGCTGGGGAGTTCGTAAAGGTTCTTTATTAATAGTTCACTCTTCATACGACTCATTAAAAGCTACGGGATTGTCTCCTCTTGAGATAATAAATAAACTTCGTGGTTTGATAGGAGAAGAAGGCACTCTTGCTATGCCTGTAATACGACATTATAAAAATGAGCCATCTCCAATTGAGAAATTAAAACGAGATTTCGTTTACCCTGAATGTGTGTATAATCCAAAAAGGACACCTGTTGTATCAGGCTTATTGCCCACTTTCTTGATGAGGATGCCTGACGCTGAAATAAGTCTGCATCCATTGAATCCTCTCTGTGCCATAGGTCCTTTAGCCAAAGATATGATGCGGCATAATATTGAAGGGGACATTCCATCTCCGCATGGCATTTATTCTGCATGGCATTTTTGTGTGAGTCATAATGCTTTCGTGTGTAGTTTAGGAACAGATCTTAGGCACCATAATACTATTGGACATGTGGCTGAAGAGGCTTTTGGTAATTGGTATTGGGGTGATGATGATTGGTATAGTGTTCGGAATTTTAGAATAGAAATAGAGAGAAATAATACTATTGATTTAAAGGTTAAGGAGCGAAAAGCTAAGTGGGGAATGTTGCATCAAGCAGAGCTGAATAGATATAAAGATCTCTTAGATAATAGAATTATCAAATCTCAAAGATTTGATAATGTCCTAGTTGAATTTGAAGAATCTTCTAAACTTATAAACTATCTAATGTCTAAGAATAGTAGGGGTTATCCATATTTTAAATAAACGATTAATAGATGTTGTTATCATGAATAATTTAGAAAAACTTAATCAAGCATTTGTCGATGCTTTTGCTATTGATAAAAAATACTTAAAGGATTTGGTATATAAAGGTGTTAGCAATTGGGATTCTGTAGGTCAAATGGTTTTGATCGCTAACCTTGAGGAAGCCTTTGATATTGAAATAAAATCTGATGATATTATGGATATAAATTCTTATAAGGCTGCGGTGTTGATTCTTATGCGAAAATATAATATATCGTTCTAAGATGTTTGATTTGCAGAAGTATTCCTCAAGATTGGCTATAAGATCTGATATAGGAGAATCTATTACATATGCTGAGTTAACTGTTGAGACGGAAAAATTTCACGACGCAATTCCGTATGATGGTCTTGTTTTCATTCTTTGTGAAAACGTAATGGGTTCCTTGTTAGGTTATATATCATGTATGACTAAACATATTCCATGTGTCTTATTAGATGGAAGTAAGGACATAGAGCTTATTCAGCATCTTATTGCTATCTATCATCCTGAGTTCATTTGGTTATCTCAAAAAAGGGTTGGAGAATTTGTTGGTACTGTTATTTACAAATATGAAAATTATTCTATGCTGCAAATGCGGTACGATAGGGATTTCAGTGAAAAAGATAAAGCGATCAACCCAAATTTACTCTTATGTTTGACTACATCAGGTAGTACGGCTTCTCCTAAGTTTGTTAGGCTCTCTGAAAAAAATCTGAGAAGTAATGCGGAGTCTATCGCAGAGTATCTTCAGATTGATGAGAATGAACGCCCCGTGATGTCGTTGCCAATGTATTATAGTTTTGGTATGTCGGTTATTAACTCTCATTTAATTAAAGGTGCTACTATTTTACTGACTGATAAAACAGTGTTGCAGCGTGATTTCTGGGACTTTATTAAAGAAGAAAAAGCGACATCTATTGCCGGTGTTCCATATACGTATGAGATGTTGAGACGTTTAAAATTTTTCTGTATGGATTTGCCTTATTTGAAGACAATGACGCAAGCGGGGGGTAAGATGAATTCTGCTTACGTAAAGGAATATGTGGATTTTGCAGAGGCAAACAATAAGCGATTTGTTGTAATGTATGGCCAGACAGAGGCCTCTCCTCGAATGAGTTATCTTCCTCATGACAAGGCGGTTGATAAATACGCGTCAATTGGCATAGCTATACCAGGAGGTAAATTCTCATTGATAGATGCCGGAGGCGATGTCATAAAGGATGCCGATGTTGAGGGAGAATTGGTATACGAGGGGGAGAATGTCTGTTGGGGATATTCTGAAAAACGACAAGATTTACAACTGGGCGATGAAAATCACGGAATCCTTTATACGGGCGATATAGCTAAAAGGGATGTAGATGGCTTTTTCTATATAGAGGGACGTATGAAAAGATTTGTGAAGGTTATGGGTAATCGTTGTAATTTGGATGCTGTTGAGCAATTTGTGAAGGTTATTACAGCTGATTGCGCATGTGTTGGTGTGGATGATCGAATTTCTGTTTTTGTGACACAGAATGGATTGGAAGATGATATAAAGCATTTTTTGGTAGCAAAAACCGGTTTTAATCAGAGTGTTTTTCGTGTACTTGTTATAGCTGTTATTCCTAAATCTAATTCTGGTAAAATACAATATCCAGAATTGCAGAGAATGTTATAAACATGGTAAATAGATTAGAGAAAGGTTTTGCTCCTTTATGCTTCATTCAAGAGGGTAAACTTATTTGCTATAAAAGGGGATGTTTGTGGGTTTTGGCTGGGAATAAAGTGTTAGATAAATATCCAATATTTAATAGTGCCAAAGAGTTTCTTATAGGTGCGATAAATCCTTTTTCCCGTCTGTTAAGACTCGGTATCCGCGCCTCTATCGCCTTGGATGAGAATCGTGTTTTGCTTTCTAGGGGAAATCATATTTTTGAGTTGGATCTGTTGTCGGGCGAACGCTCCGGAGGGTATTTTATCGGGGAAGGCTTGCGCCCTTTGGCTTTTACGAAGATAGAGGGCATAAGAGGTTTTGACGATGCGGTAGTGTTTGGGGGATATCTCATGAATATGGATAAGGAACCTGTGCATATATACAAGCGGAAGTCTGTCGATCAATGGGAGGTGGTCTATACATTTGAGCGGGGTGTCATCAATCATGTGCATGCTATCGTGGCTGATCCTTATCGGGATTGTCTCTGGGCCTTTACCGGGGATTTCGATGAGGCTTCTGCAATCTGGAGGATCACGGATAATTTCAAAAGGGTGGAACGGGTAGCCTGGAATGACCAGCAATATAGGGGATGTGTTGTATTCCCGGTGAGAGAAGGCTTGTTGTATGCAACGGATGCCCCCTTCGCCAAGAATTATATTTACTTGATGAATCCGGATACGATGGAATTAAAGAGGATTGCACCGATTGACGGATCTTGCATCTATGGATGCCAATGCGGTGATCAATTTGTCTTCTCGTCTACGGTGGAACCGGACGGAAGGGATAGCTCTTTATTCAAGCTCTTTACGAGCCGTAAGCGAGGGGCTGGCATCACGGATATGTATGTGCATCTCTATTGTGGAAATATGGAAAAGGGATTTAGGGAGATCTACAAGGAGAGGAAGGATCTTTGGCCTTATGCGTTTCAGTTTGGTGTCTTTCGTTTTCCTTCTGGGAGGAATGATGCAAATACTTTATATTTTCAGCCTATAGCTACAAATAAAAATGATTTAAGTCTGTTAGCTTTAGATTTATCTGGGAAGTAATAATTTTAATATATATCATGTCAATTTTTAAAGACAAAACCCTGCTAATCACAGGTGGTACGGGTTCCTTTGGAAATGCTGTGCTTCGTCGTTTCTTAGATAGCGACATTAAGGAGGTTCGTATCTTCTCGCGAGATGAGAAGAAACAGGATGATATGCGTCATTTCTTGCAGGCACAACGTCCGGAGGTAGCTCATAAGGTGAAATTTTATATTGGTAATGTTCGCCAGCGTGAAGCGGTGGATTTCGCTATGACTGGTGTGGATTATGTGTTCTCTGCCGCTGCCCTTAAGCAGGTTCCTAGTTGTGAATTCTTCCCTATGGAGGCTGTGCGTACGAACGTGGAGGGTACAAATAACGTGTTGCTTTCCGCTATCGCTCATGGTGTGAAAAATGTGGTGGTGCTTTCTACCGATAAGGCTGCCTATCCTATCAACGCCATGGGGATCTCTAAATCTATGATGGAGAAGGTTGCTATTGCTCAAGGTCGTGCTTTGGGACAGAACGCAAAGACTACTATTTGCTGTACCCGTTATGGTAACGTTATGGCGAGCCGTGGCTCGGTGATCCCTTTGTGGGTAGAGCAGATGATGGATGGTAAGCCGATCACTATCACGGATCCAAATATGACTCGTTTTATGATGACTTTGGATGATGCCGTGGATTTGGTGGTGTATGCCTTCACGCATGGTGAGAATGGTGATCTATTCGTGCAGAAAGCCCCTGCCGCTACACTTTCTACGCTGGCTACGGCTTTGAAAGAGGTTTATGCCAAGGTGGATCCTGTGTATGGCGATACGGAGGTGAAGGTGATCGGTACCCGCCACGGTGAGAAACTCTATGAGACGTTGGTGACCCGTGAGGAGATGGCCAAGGCTGTTGATATGGGTAACTATTACCGTATTCCATGTGATAACCGAGACTTGAACTATGATAAGTTCTTTACTGAGGGTTCTCATAAGGTTGAGCAGGTAGAGGAGTATCATTCCCATAATACCACCCGTCTCGATGTGGAGGACATGAAGGAAATGTTGCATAGACTTAATTTTATTCGTGAAGATCTGGGTTTACAAGCAAGAGTGAAAACTAAGGAAATACGTTCTGAGTAATAACTACCTGTATGAAAATATTAGTCTTGGGTGCTTCCGGTATGGCTGGCCATACTATTGCGCTTTATTTTAAAGAGCAAGGACATGAGGTGTATGCGTTCTCTCGCAAGCAATTTCTTTTTTGTACATGGATTGGTGGAGATGCATTTGATATAGATTTCTTGAAAAATATAGTAACTACAGGCAATTACGATGCTATAATTAATTGCATTGGTTTGTTGAATCAATTTGCTGATTCGGCTCCTGAAAAGGCTGTTTATATTAATAGTTATCTTCCTCATCAAATTGTAGCTTGGCTGACAGATACTCCGACACGCTTTATCCAGATGAGTACGGATTGTGTGTTTGCTGGTAATACAGGACCTTATGATGAGTGCTCCGTACCTGATGGATGTTCCTATTATGATAGGACAAAGGCATTGGGTGAGATTATGGATGATAAAAACCTTACCTTTAGAAATTCTATTATTGGTCCGGACATTAATGAACATGGAATAGGCCTTTTTCATTGGTTTATGAAACAACATACTCCAATAAATGGCTTTACAAAAGCTATATGGACAGGGGTTACTACTTTAACCCTTGCAAAAGCAATGGAACGTGCTCTACAAACAAACCTTACCGGATTATATAATTTGGTAAATAACGAAAGTATTAATAAATATAACTTGCTATGTCTCTTTAATAAGTACTTTAGAAATAACGAGATTCAGATAGCGAAGTCTGAAAAATTGGTTTTAGATAAGACCTTACTCAATAAGCGTACTGATTTTGATTTTGAGGTACCTTCTTACGAACAGATGATTATAGAGATGAAAGAGTGGGTTGATAACCATAAAGATATTTATCCTTTATATTGATTGGCTATATGGGAAAATTAAAATTAATGACTATTTTAGGTACTCGGCCTGAAATAATAAAGATGTCTGCCATTATTAAAAAGTGTGATAAGTATTTTGAACATTATCTTGTTCATACAGGGCAGAACTATGATTATACTTTAAACGAAGTGTTTTTTAAAGATCTAGCTTTGCGTGAGCCTGACTATTACTTAAATGTGGTTGGTGAAAACATAGGCCAGACCATGGCGAATGTGATCTCTAAGAGCTATGAATTGATGGTAGAAATAAAACCAGATGCTGTAATTGTGTTAGGTGATACTAATAGTTGCCTTTCTATTATTTCCGCAAAACGTTTGAAAATTCCGATATTTCATATGGAAGCAGGAAATCGTTGTAAAGATGAGAATTTACCTGAAGAGGTAATCAGAAGAATTGTAGATGTAACTAGCGATGTGAATCTTTGTTATAGCGAACATGCTCGTCGTTATATCCTTGATGCGGGGGTTAGGCCTGAGAATACTTATGTCGTCGGATCTCCTATGCGTGAGGTGTTGGATGGATGTATAGAACAAATTAATTCAAGTAAAGTATTAGGGCGTTTAGGGTTGGAAAGACATAAATATATCCTACTTTCAGCTCATCGCGAGGAAAATATAGATATTGAAGCTAATTTTTTCTCCTTGATGAATGCGGTTAATGCTATGGCTGATAAGTATAATATGCCTATTCTTTATTCTTGTCATCCTCGTAGCAAAAAGTTTATTGAGCAACGTGGGTTTAAGTTTGATAAACGAGTGATTCAAAGTAAACCATTAGGATTCCATGATTATAACCATTTACAACAGCATGCTTTTTGTGTGGTATCAGATAGTGGGACAGTTCCGGAAGAAGCTAGTTTCTTTAAATTTCCAGCGGTAAGTATTCGTACATCAACAGAGCGTCCGGAAGCTATGGATAAGGGCGTCTTTGTTATAGGGTCAATTTCTACAGAACAAGTATTACAGGCCGTTGATCTTGCTGTAGAAATGCATCTTTGTGGAGATTATGGATTAACGGTACCAGCTTATGATGATAGCAATGTATCCACTAAGGTGGTTAAGTTGATACAGAGTTATACAGGTATTATAAATAAGATGGTTTGGCGAAAATAAAGTAATATATGAATATTGTTTTTTTAACATTAGTAAGGATCTCAGATGTGTCTCAAAGGGGTATTTATACAGACTTATTGAGATTATTTCTAGAGAGAGGTCATTCTGTATATGTCGTGTCTGCGAATGAACGAAGATATGGAGGGAAAACAGAAGTTGTTGATTCTGGTCGATTACATATATTGAAAGTTAAAACTTTAAATATTCAAAAGACCAATTATATAGAGAAGGGTATAGGGGTACTTCTTTTAGAGAATCAATATATGTCTGCAATTAATAAATATTGGAATAATATACATTTTGACTTGATATTGTATTCTACGCCTCCTATTACGTTGAATGGTGTAATTCTGTATTTGAAGAATAAAAATAATGCAAAAACATATTTAATGTTAAAAGATATATTCCCTCAAAATGCAGTTGATCTAGGCTTATTATCTAAAAAAAGCTTGTTATATAAAATGTTTAGGAGAAAAGAGAAAAAACTATATAGCATATCAGACTACATTGGATGTACATCTCCTGCTAACATCGATTTTTTGATAGAGCATAATAAACAAATAGATAAGAGTAAATTGGAGATATGTCCTAATAGCGTTGAACTTCATGAAATGGAGTATTTTAGTAAGGATAATAGTGAATTTCTTGAAAAATTGAATATACCATCTGATAAGACTTTATTTATTTACGGAGGAAATTTAGGCGAACCTCAAGGATTGGATTTTTTGCTTAGAATAGTAGAAGCTAACGAGTTAAGGGCAGATTCATATATAATCATTATTGGTGGAGGTACTGGTTATGCAAAAGTAAAGAGATGGTTTGATGTTCATCTTCCTAAGAATGCTTTATTAATTCCTTATTTACCAAAAGCCGAATATGATAAGATAGTATGTTTATGTGATGTCGGACTGGTTCTGCTTGATCATCGCTTTACTGTTCCAAATACTCCTTCGCGTATGTTGTCGTATTTAGAATGTAGACTTCCAATATTATTGGCAACAGACATCGTTACCGATGCTGGAAGAATTGCTGAATCTAATGATTTTGGACGTTGGACAGTATCTGGAAATTTAGAAGAATTTATGAGTTTAATGCAGTATATGTCTGAGGATGGAAACAGACGTGTCGTAATGGGGAGAAATGGATATGATTTTTTGATGAATAATTGGACTGTGGAGCATACCTATAATTCTATTATGCGTCATTTCAGGTCGTAAGTAGTCAAATTAGGGGCCAATCATAGAATAAATGGTTTCGCTGTCAGAGTGTTCCCCCCCTAAGTTCTCAAAGGTTGTTAAATCAATCATTCGAGAATGCCTCCAGTGTATGGGAATATCGAAGGATCGTAGGATAGTAAAGTTGTTTACCTATGATAATCGTACAATGCAGGCAGTAGACGACGAGATAGCATAGTCTGCTGTGACGAGCCCTGGTACAAGGTTCGCAAATACGATAATTAATGAATGTTTTGGTGATATAAAGTAAAAGCATTAACTTTGTGAAAAACATGGATATATGAAAATAACAGCGATCATACCTGAATCCGATTCATATTGGAATGTACTGAAGGATCTTAGTGATGAGGTGAAATTGGATTTAATATCTTGTCTAAGCCAATCGTTGCTTCGTTCCAAGGCTGAGAAAAAAACAATCTCCGCCAGTTTTTTTTATGGCGTATGGGAAGACTCGGATTCTATTGAGGTGGGTCGTTTAGTGAAAGAAGTGAGTGAAGCCCGGAGTTAGGGCGTATACAAGGTTTACGGCGTAGGACACAGAATTTGGACGAGCTCGTAAGTGCCTAAGGGGGTTGCCTGTCGTGGATTCTTTCGATATGTTTGCTTCGGAAAAAGCCCGTCTACGTTTAGCGGGGACTCCTATGGAAGATAATTTTGATTTATTGATTGGTTGCACCTCCGTGATTCACCGGATGGTAATGGTGACTGAAAATCTTAAGGATTTCAAGAATATATCGAATATCCGCTTGGAGAATTGGATCTGGAGGTGAAAAGTTTTCAAATATTAGAATACCAAATACTTAACATTTTCTGAAGCTGATGTAGTTTATTTGTTTATAGGGTATATTAGCTTGCCTCTTTTATCGTTTAATAATTGATCATGTACAAAGATTTTTGGAAGAGGGTGATTGATTTCATCCTCTCACTTCTTACGTTGGCTATCCTGTGGCCGATACTACTTGTCATAACCATTTGGCTGCATTTCGCTAATAAGGGGGCAGGGGCTTTCTTTTTACAGGAACGTCCGGGTAAGAATGGAAAGATATTCAAGGTTGTCAAGTTCAAGACCATGACGGATGAGCGGGATGCGGAAGGGAATCTGTTACCAGATGCCGACCGATTAACGAATGTAGGCAGGTTTGTTCGTTCTACTTCGATTGACGAGTTACCGCAGTTGATCAATGTAGTGAAAGGGGATATGGCTTTGATTGGTCCTCGGCCTCTTTTGTCGCAATATTTGCCTCTTTACTCAGAAGAGCAAGCGAGAAGGCATGAGGTTCGTCCGGGGATTACAGGTTGGGCACAATGCCATGGGCGCAATGCGATCAGCTGGACGGAGAAGTTTAAGCTGGATGTTTGGTATGTGGATCATTGCTCTTTCCTGACAGATTTAAAAGTGATAGGTATAACAATCAAAAAAGTCCTCGTACGTGATGGTATCTCTCAAGAGGGAAACGCAACGATGGAGGCTTTTAATGGACATAATTAGTTTGAGAGATGAAAGATATAGCAATTTATGGCGCAGGTGGTTTTGGACGTGAGGTCGCTTGCTTGATAGAAAGAATTAATAAAGCCAGAGAAACTCCTATATGGAATTTTATTGGTTTTTTTGATGATGGCATTCCTTCAACCAATGATTATCCACAAGGTCCAGTTTTGGGTGATATTAATGTCTTGAATACGTGGAAAACAAGTTTATCTATTACTGTTGCAATAGGCTCTCCAAAGACACTTAAATCGATTGTTGATAATATAACTAATAAAAAGATTGACTATCCAAATCTTGTGGATCCTAGTGCTGTATTATATGAGATACCACAAATAGGTATAGGTAATATTATAACTGCTAATTGTGTATTTACTACTAACATAAAACTTGGATCTTATAATATTTTTAATATTGGGACAATTATACCACATGATGTTATAATAGGAGATTTTAATGTCTTTAATCCTTATGTAAATGTATCTGGTAATACATTTATAGGAAATAGAAATCTTTTTGGAGTAAAATGTACGATAATTCAAGGAAAGACTATTGGGGATAATAATAATATCGGTGCAGGGTCGGTTGTTTTGAATTCAATCGATTCTTGCAAATCGCTTTTAGGTAATCCAGCGATAAATTCAATATTAATTTTGAAAGAATATTTTCGAATTGTAAAAAAAGAAAAACAAGCAAAATGAAAAAGAAAGTACTTGATATCATTAATGAGATTCGTGCTGCAAAAGATCTGACCGCAGTTGAAAAATTAAATTCAGAAGACAATCTTCGTGACAATCTTGGTCTGAACTCTTTTGATTTAGCAGAGCTCACCGTAAAGATTGAGGATGAGTTTGACATTGATATCTTCGAGGATGGATTGGTGAACACGATTGGTGAAATCTACGAGAAGCTTGCTTGATTGCGAATGGAAAGATTTCTTTTGAACAGCGGCTTTGTGTATAGTTATGGGCAATTGCTTGCTTCGCTCAACGAAAGCGATAGCTATTTCCCTCTCTATAAACAACCGAATTTGTATCTCTTCTTTGTTAATCTCATCAAAGCATTGGCAAACAATGCACCATTGGTGTTGCTTGATGCGGACTTGAACGAGGCTGAGATTGAAGGGTTAAATGTAGCTGAAATAAATGCGCCAAAAGCGATTACTTCAGCTATGTTTAAGGATATGGGAGTTGTTGTAGATGCAGTGAAGCGTTCTACGTCAGAAATCACTATTTTCACTTCAGGAACGACAGGACAACCTAAGAAGGTGGCCCATAGCGTCCAAACGCTTACAAGAGCGGTTCGCTTGGGCGACAAATATACAAGTCAGGTGTGGGCGTATGCCTACAATCCAACACACATGGCGGGCTTGCAAGTGTTCTTTCAAGCCTTTATGAATCAGAATTTCTTGGTGAACGTGTTCAATAAAAGTCGTGCAGAGGTTTATGAACTGATTGAGAACGAATCTGTTACGCATGTATCTGCAACACCTACATTCTATCGTTTGCTATTGCCTTTCGAGAAAGCTTATCAGACCGTTTTGCGGGTGACGCTTGGTGGAGAGAAATCCGATAAGAAGCTTTACGACTCGATCGAAAAGATTTTCCCTAATGCGAAAATCAATAATGTGTATGCTTCTACAGAAGCGGGCACTTTGTTTGCGGCAAAGGGGGATTGCTTCCAGATTCCAGTGGCTATTTGCGATAAGTTCTTGATTCAAGAGGAGGAGTTGCTGATTCATAAGTCACTGTTAGGCCAGTCGGAGAGTTTCAAGTTTGATGGTGATTATTATCATTCGGGCGATTTGATTGAATGGGTGGATGAGACTACCGGCTTGTTCCGCTTCAAGAGTCGCAAGAACGAGCTCATCAATGTGGGGGGCTATAAGGTTAATCCGGGGGAAACTGAAAAGGCGATCCTTGAAATCGATGGGGTTCAGCAGGCTTTGGTTTATGGCAAGGCCAACTCAATCCTTGGCAATGTGCTTTGTGCGGAAGTTCAACTGGTGGAAGGTTCAACTTTGACTGAATTGGAAATTCGTACTCACTTGAAAGAGCAATTGCAGGACTTTAAGATTCCTCGTCGGATAAAATTTGTCGAATCATTCTCATTAACAAGAACAGGTAAAATCAAACGATCATGAATATACTGGTAACCGGTTGCTCACGGGGTGTGGGTTTGGAAATTTGTAAGGTATTTCTGGAGCAGTGCCATGTAGTGTATGGTGTAGCTCGTAGTCATACGGAAGAGTTTAAGGCTTTGGAAGCTGAATATGCTGGTAAGCTCTTTTTTAAAAGTGTTGATCTAAGTGACAGCGAAGGGGTGAGAAAGGCGATCTTTAAGGAGTTCGTTGGAAATAAAATCGTATTGCACGCTTATGTAAATAATGCCGCCATGGCATATGATGATATCGTGACCAATCTAAACTTAGATAGACTGAAGGCGATGTATGACGTGAATGTGTTTACACCAATGATGATGACAAAATACGCTATACGTAATATGCTTCTTCACCATACTCGTGGTGCAATTGTGCATATCTCAAGTATCAGTGCGCATACGGGATACAAGGGTCTTGCTATGTATGCTGCCTCGAAAGGTGCGCTTGAGGCTTTTTCAAAGGATACGGCTCGTGAATGGGGTGGCTTAGGCATTCGCTCGAATGTTGTAGTTCCGGGATTTATGGAGACCACCATGAGTTCAACGCTTACTGACGATCAAAAAGATAGAATTTACAAACGTACTTCGATGAAGGCAGCTACCAGCGTTCGTTCAGTAGCGGAAACAGTGGCTTTTTTGGTAAGTGAGAAAGCATGTAGCATCACTGGGCAGAATGTGCATGTAGATAATGGAACAATCTAATTAGATGGATACGGCTATGGCATATACACCAGAGAAAACAATTTACCTCTGCCTTGCTCATATGAGCGAGGAGGGGATTGAGCAGAAATATGTAAAGGAGGCGTTTGATACCAATTGGGTGGTGCCTTTAGGCCCGAACGTGAATGGTTTTGAGAAAGATTTGGAATTTTTCGTGGGAGAGAATAAACGGGTGGTAGCTCTTAGTGCTGGCACTGCTGCTGTACATCTGGCTTTATTAGCTTGCGGTGTGAAACCGGGTGATGAAGTATTGGTGCAGAGTTTTACTTTCTGTGCCTCTTCACATCCTATTACTTATTTAGGAGCTATGCCTGTGTTCGTGGATTCGGAGGCGGATACTTGGAATATGGATCCTGTGTTATTGGAAGAGGCTATTCAAGATCGTATCGAGAAGACGGGAAAAACACCGAAAGCGATTGTCACAGTGGCCTTATATGGGATGCCTTATAAGGTGGATGAGATTATGGTGGTCGCTGATCGGTATGGGATTCCGATCATAGAGGATGCGGCGGAGGGTTTTGGCTCTCGTTATGATGGACGTATGTTGGGTACGTTTGGAAAATATGGGGTGCTGTCGTTCAATGGGAATAAGATGATTACGACCAGTGGTGGGGGGGCGTTGATTTGTCCGGACGAGGCGGCTAAGCAGGAGATCATGTTCTACGCTACGCAGGCTCGGGAGGCTTATCCGTATTACCAGCATGAGCGGATCGGGTATAATTATCGGATGTCGAATATTTGTGCGGGTATCGGGCGTGGTCAGATGACGGTGGCTGATGCTCATGTGGCTCATCATAAGCATGCGTGTGATTTATATCGGGAATTGTTGAGAGATGTGAAAGGAATCACCTTGCATGAGAATCCTTCCGGTCGTTTTGATAGTAATTATTGGTTGAATACGATTGTCTTGGATCCTTTATTGAGGGTGAAAGGGCAGGAGAATGCTTATCAAGCAACGGTACAAGGTGCTGTTGGTGGTGCGGGCGGTGTGACTCACGCGGCGGTTAACGCACATACGGATTGCGAGCCGAATGCCAATGTCGAGGCGATGCGTGTGGGACTTGACGCAATGGGTATAGAATCTCGCCCTTTGTGGAAGCCGATGCATAAGCAACCTGTTTATAAGGATTGCCCGGCTTACGTGAATGGGGTGAGCGAATCTTTGTTTAAGGTTGGGTTGTGCCTGCCTTCCGGCCCGTATGTGACAGATGAGGATGTGGCCTATATCGTGGATTGTATAAAGAAGAATATATTATAATTATCATGAACCCTTTTTCTCGACTATCTACCTGGTACTTTTCCAAGAAATCCTTACCCTATTGGGGTATTATCTTGCTGGATTGCTGCTTGATCTTATTTTCCGGCTTATTGGTGTATGCCTTGAATAATGGTGTGTTGTCGACCTTGGATATCTTAGGACATCTATTGGTCACGCTGTTGGTATGCCTGATTCCTTATCTGGTAGGCTTTCGCCTGTTCCATACCTATTCGGGGATTATACGTTATTCCTCTTTCGTGGACTTGCAAAAGGTGGGATTCGCCGTCTTGTTTGGCTTGATTTGCGTAGTCGTGTTTCAGGCGTTGACGGACTTTTCTCCTTATTTGGTGTATATTCGTAAACGGGATCTGATCCTCTCCGCGTTGTTGGCGATGAGTCTGATGTGGATGATGCGTGTGTTCGTTAAATTCTTTTATGTGAGTACTTTCCGGGTGGCTAAGGCGGAGCGTGCGTTTATCTATGGCGTGAAGCAAGGTGGGGTGAGTTTGGCGAAAAGTATCCAGAATCAAGATCCGGCCCGGTTTGTACTGGCAGGGTTTATCTCGGATCTGACAGAGATAGGGAATCGGTATTTAATGGGAGTCAAGGTTTATCCGAATAACGAGGATTTGATTGGTGTGATGAGAAGGCTGCAAGCCGATGTTTTGTTGGTATCTCCCTTAAAGGTTGAGGCGATCCGGAATAATCAGGAGATGGTGGACAGGCTGATCAAGGCGAATATAAAGATCTATATGACTCCTGCCGCCCAAGAGTGGGACGGGAGGAGCGACTTGAACCATACCCAGCTGAGGGAGGTGAATATAGAGGATTTACTGCCCCGTGATAAGATCGAGATAGACTTGGAGGCGGTGAGGAAGCAGCTTACCGGTAAGCGGATTTTGATAACAGGAGCCGCCGGGAGTATTGGTAGCGAGATCGTGCGGCAGGTAGCCCAGTTCGCCCCGGAACGTATGGTCTTGATAGATCAGGCGGAGACTCCCTTGCACGATGTCCGCTTGATGATGGCTCGTGGGTGGCCGGATATAGAATCCTATACGGTTGTGAGCGATATTTGTGTACGTGAACGCATGGAGGAATTGTTCGAGGAGCATCGTCCGGATTATGTGTTTCATGCCGCGGCTTACAAGCATGTGCCTATGATGGAGGATAATCCGGAGGAGAGTGTCCGCAACAACGTGGACGGTACCCGGGTGATCGCAGACTTGTCGGTGAAATACGGCACGAGGAAGTTCGTGATGGTATCGACTGACAAGGCGGTGAATCCCACGAACGTGATGGGCTGCTCGAAACGTATTTGCGAGATCTACGTGCAGAGCTTGGATCAGGCTATCAAGGATGGGAAGGTGAGGGGGCGTACGCAATTCGTGACGACTCGTTTCGGCAATGTGCTGGGATCGAACGGTTCCGTGATCCCGTTATTCAAGGAGCAGATCAAGCGGGGCGGTCCTGTTACGGTGACGCACAAGGATATCATTCGTTTCTTCATGCTGATACCGGAGGCTTGTAAGCTAGTCCTAGAGGCCGGCACGATGGGTAATGGGGGCGAGATCTTCGTGTTCGATATGGGTAAACCTGTACGGATCGTGGATCTGGCTGAGCGTATGATCCGTCTGAGCGGGGTGAAGGGAATCGAGATCCGGTTCACGGGATTGCGAGACGGGGAGAAGTTGTATGAGGAGGTGCTCAATGAGGATGAGACCTCCAAGCCTACTTTTCATCCGAAGATCAAGATCGCCCAAGTCCGTGCGTATGATTATGCGGACGCCAATCTGCGGATTGATGCCTTGGTACGTGCTTGTGCCGTGGAGGGGGATATGCAGATCGTGAAGCGGATGAAGGAGATCGTTCCCGAGTTCAAGAGCCAGCATTCTAAATATGAGGTTCTGGATAAATGAATTGTAGAAAAATAAATAAGATGTAGAAAGAAGGTCTCTCATTGCGGGGGGCCTTTTTTTATGAGATAAGCGTTGTCTTTGGGATAGTATTTCGTATTTTTGCTCATACAATTTAATTAGTGTTGTTTGTGATAAGATGAAGGAATGAGTATGGTACGAATAAGAAAGATATTGCTGGTTGTTGTGTCTGTGTTGGTCGGGATCTTTTTCATACTTCCCTTGATCGGGGTTGGTATACTGAAATGGGCGGTCTTACCTCCGGAGAAGCTGACACCGCTGGTCGTAGAAAAAACAAACGAATTCATAGAGGCGCACTTGGAATGTGAGCGGGTGGAGTTGACTTATTTCGAGACGTATCCTTATCTGGGAGTGAAGTTGACGAATGGGCGTTTGATCTCACATCTGGCTGAGGATTCTATAGGCTATCAAGAGGATTTGATGATTCCTTCGGATTCTTTGCTGTCTTTCAAAAAAGCGATCGTCGTATTTAACCCTACGGATTATCTGTTTAGCGGGAAAGTGACGATTCCTCGGGTTATCATGGATAGTATCCGTTTTTATGGTTATGTGAATGAGGAGGGAAAGGCGAATTGGGAGATTTATCAAAGTGAGATGGATTCGGTAGACGAATCATCGTCATCTCCATTGCCTAAAATAGATTTGCAGCAAGTGCATATTACGAATGGGCACTTTGTCTATGATGACCGCCAGCAGGATTTATATACGGCGATCGATGGTTTCTTTTTACATATAGATGGCCTTTTGACCCAACGAGGAAATAAGTTGGATGTGGAGACCGGTTCTTCCTCGATCGTATTCCGTAGCCCGTCTTATTCTTTGGCGAATAAGTTAGCGTTACGCTTCAAGGGACGTTTGTTGTTGGCTGATGGACTTCGCCGGATTGGGTTGAGGGACGCGGAGTTGCTGGTGAATAATCTGCCTTTTACGGCGGATGGCTTTATGGTGCCGGCTACCGAGGATAATCCGTCACGGATCGATATGACTTTCGGGTTGAAGGTTTCCGATATGAATGATCTCTTACATTTTATTCCGGATGAATATTTTAAGGATCGGGATAAAACACTTGCTGAGGGACGTATTATTTTGGAAGGGGATATCCGTGGAGAATTAGGGGATAGTATTGTTCCGACCGTGAACTTATGCTGCAAGATAGAGGATGGTTCTTATCATGTAAAAGGTATTGAACAGGGGATCGATACATTGCGCATGGACGTGGATTTACATTTGAATGGCGCTTACCCGGATTCTTCTTATGTCTCTTTGGAGGAGTTGACATTGATCGGGTTGAATACCTCGTTGACCATGAGTGGCGAGGTTAGGGATATCTGGAGGAATCCCGCGATTCGGGCGGAGATGAAAGGGCAGGTCGATTTTACCCGTTTGGCTAAAGAGTTCTTGAATCCCGACACACTGCTGCTGGAGGGTACCATGATGGCTGATTTATCTACGGTGTTTAAGGTGGATGATATCGTGAATAGCCGCTTCGCCAAGGTCAAATCATCCGGCAATTTGACGGTTGATCGCTTCAAGGCGTTTAGTAAGCCGTTAGGCGTGGATATGTATATCGCTGGGGCGAATCTGTTTGTAGGATCTACGGAAAATGAAAGTAAATATCTGAATGCGAAAGGATTGTTGAGCGCTAATCTATCGGTGGATACCTTGAATATAAAGTATAAGGATGAGATCAGTACGAATATCGGTGGATTGAAGATGGTAGCCAATACGACGCCGGTTATTGATACAACGGCTGTTATCCCTATGACCGCAGGGTTGGAATTTGATCATTTACGCACCAAGTTGCCGGATTCTACCTGGATGGTGGCCGGTAAGACCGTGTTGAAAGGGGGCATCAAGGCTTCTTCTACAGATAAGCGGATCCCTATGGCGGGAGCTACGATCTCGGTGGACACCTTAAAATATATTCTTATCCCTTTACGGACGGGTATGGTTCTGACGGAAAGCCAGTTCTCTTTGGAAGCATTACCTTATCGGCAAGCGATTCGTCAACAACGTGAACGCCGTATTGCCGCCGGTGATACCTTGCGCAGGCGCACGCAGACCACCCGAAGGGCGAATAGACAGCGGTCGCAAGTGGATTCGGTCGCTTCCTCAAACAGTGTCTTACGCCAATGGGAGGCTCGGGGACAAGTGAGGTTTAAGCAATTGAGGGGCTTTAGCCGCTTATTCCCCATTCCGATGTATATTGATGAGACAAGCGTGAAATTCAATACTAACAATATGACGTTGAGTGGTGCCCGCCTGCATTTAGGAAAGAGTGATCTTACTTTGAGTGGAGAGCTTAGCGACATCCGGCGGGCCATGCTACGGGGAGGAAAGCTGAAAGCGAATTTCGAGTTGGAATCCGATCTGATCGATTGTAACCAGTTGATGCTAGCTATAGGTAAAGGTTTGCAGTTTTCTGATCAATTGGCATCCAATTCGGTTAGGGCCTTCTCGGAAGACAGTATCTCCGTACTGGAGACGGATCATCTATTAGCGAATACCGTGGATAGTGTCGCTACGGATTCGATCTCTCAACTATTTGTCGTTCCGAAATTCTTGGATCTGACGCTTCATACAAATGCTAAAAAAATAGATTTTAAGGATCTGAAGTTGGAGGATGTGAAAGGTGAGGTTGTAATCCGGGATCAAAGTATCAATCTGAGCGATTTATGTATGAGCTCGAATATCGGTTCCGGAGATCTGACGATGGTTTATACGACCAAAACAGATCAAGAGGCGACTATGGGATTTGAGTTGTCCTTAAATGATATTTTAGTGGAACGGTTAATCAGTTTATTCCCGGATATCGACACATTGGTCCCTATGCTTCGTTCGTTCGAAGGCATGGTAGATTGCCAGATGACGGCTACTTGCAAGGCGGATTCTACGATGTCCGTGTTGCTGCCGTCTGTAAATGCCTCTTGCTACCTGAGCGGAAAGAATATGGTGTTGCTGGATGGTGAGACATTTACCGAGATATCGAAGACGCTGATGTTCAAGAATAAAAAACGGAATATGATCGATAGTATAGCGGTAGATTTAGCGATCCATGATAACAAGATCGAGGTATTCCCATTCTTGGTGGAGATGGACCGGTATAAAGTAGCCGTAGGAGGAACGCATAATTTGGATATGACGTTCGATTACCATCTCTCGGTTTTAAAATCGCCGGTACCGTTTAAGTTGGGTATCGATATAAAAGGGAATCTGGATGATTTCAAGTTCAAGATAGTGAAATGTAAATATAAAGATTTCTTGAAACCTGCCAAGCAAGCGGAACTGGATAGTACCCGCAGGAATGTGCGTGAGGAGATACGCGAGACGATCCGGAAACAAATAAGAGAGGCCGCTCCCGAATTAGGAAACAGCCTCTCTGAGATTCATCCACATACACACGGTCACGTTGAGGAATCAACGTGATCCATACATTTGCTCGTAATATTTCATGTAATCTCCACCGGTGATATCCTCTACCCATTTTTGGTTCTCAAGATACCAACGGATGGTTTTTACGATACCAACCTCGAAGCAGGTCTCTGGTGTCCAGCCTAATTCGTTGGTGATCTTCGTCGGGTCGATGGCGTATCGTTGATCATGGCCCAGACGGTCTTTTACGAATGTAATCAAGCTGTCGTTGATCCAGTCGATAGAGATTTGTCCATCGGCACCGATCTCTTTTTTCTTTAATACTTGGCGATATTCCGGTTGTTCGGTCATTAGTTGATGGATCGTCCGGATCGTGAGTTTCACGATCTCGATGTTCTGCTTCTCGTTATGACCGCCTACGTTGTAAACCTCTCCCACACGCCCGTGGTGGATGACGGCGTCGATCGCCTTGCAATGATCCTCTACATATAACCAGTCGCGTACGTTTGTGCCGTCACCATATACAGGTAGGGATTTACCTTCCAATATGTTCTTTATGATTAAGGGAATCAATTTTTCCGGGAAATGGTAAGGTCCGTAGTTGTTGGAACAACGGGTAATAGATACCGGCATCTTATACGTCTCGTGGTAAGCCTTTACGAATAAGTCCGCGCTTGTCTTGGAGGCGCTGTACGGGCTCCGGGGATCTAAAGGCGTGGTCTCGTGGAAATAACCTTCGGCACCAAGGCTTCCATAGACCTCATCGGTAGAGACTTGATGGAAACGTACACCTTCACGCCATACTGGATAACCTGTCTCGGCCTTACCGGTAACCCATGCTTTTCGTGCGGCGTCCAATAGGTTCTGTGTACCAAGGATGTTGGTTTGCAGGAATAGCTGGGGATTTTCGATGCTTCGGTCCACATGGCTTTCAGCGGCGAAGTTCACGACATAATTGAAGTTGTATTTCTCGAATAGCTGGTCGGCCAAGGCACGGTCGCAAATATCGCCTTTCACGAACTCGCAACGTACTCCATCGATATCCTCGGCGATGGTGCCTAAATTACCTGCGTAAGTCAGCAAGTCTAGGACAACGATCTTGATATCGTCATATTTCGCCAGCATGTGTTTGATAAAATTGGCACCGATAAAACCGGCGGCGCCGGTAACTAGGTAAGTTTTCATATCTGTACAGTGTTTAGTATTTGAAGTTAAGCTCAGCGTCTTTCAGCGATGGAGCCTTGGTGTCTTTCTCGGATAGGTTGATCGATTCCGGATCTGTGATGCCCCAATCTACATGGACCGTGGGATCGTCATAGCGGATTCCCCGTTCATGCGTCGGAGCATATGGATTATCTACTTTATAGGTAAAGATAGCCTCGTCACTTAATACATGGAATCCGTGGGCGAATCCCTGTGGAATGAATAACTGGCGTTTATTCTCGTCCGATAACTCTACAGCTACATATTTGCCGAATGTGGGCGAGCCTTCACGTACGTCTACGGCTACATCCAATACCCGTCCTTTGATCACCCTGACTAATTTAGATTGAGAATAGGGCGCTAGCTGATAGTGTAATCCTCGTAATACGCCTTTAGAGGAGCAAGATTCGTTGTCTTGCACGAACTGGATTTTTCCGATATGCTCCTCGAATTCCGCTTGCTTAAAAGCTTCCATAAAGTATCCGCGCGCATCTTTCAATACCTTTGGCTCAATGATCCATACGCCCGGTATTACAGTTTCTGTATAAGTCATTTTTTCGTTATTTATCTATTTGATAGGCAAAGGTAAGCTCATTTTCTCTACTTCTATAATATTCGGAGGGAAAAATAAAAAAGAAAGGAAAAGTTTGGAAATTCCAATATTATTCTCTTTCTTTGCACTCGCAAAACGAAAGCAGTTGTTTTGTGTTGAAGTTATGGTTCCTTGGATGAGTGGCTTAGTCAGCGGTCTGCAAAACCGTGTACGGCGGTTCGAATCCGCCAGGAACCTCTTGGTAATTGAAAATTCAGTATTAAGAATTGAAAATTACTTTTATTTTTGATTGATTCGGTTCCTTGGATGAGTGGCTTAGTCAGTGGTCTGCAAAACCATGTACGGCGGTTCGAATCCGCCAGGAACCTCGGAGGAAAGCCTCGAAGTTGTTTGTAATGAACGCTTCGAGGCTTTTTTTGTTTTGTCCGTTTGTAACTCTCGCCGGGTTGTCGGGCGGTTCGCTGTTTTCATGGCTTCCCTTGGCCGGATCCTTAGGGGGATTTGTGGTTTTCCTCTTGAGGTATTCATCTTCTAATGGCTGTTGCATGATCGTCCACCATCCGTTGCATGATCATGTAACAGTTGGTGGACGATCATGCAATGGATGGTGGATAATGAATGGATGGTGGATAATGAATGTCTCAGGAGGAAAGGCGTAATAGGACAAGGGAAGATCTTTTAAAAGTATCGTGATAAGGAAGAATATTTGCCCAGTGTGTTTATGCTTCCCGAATTTATTACTACCTTTGCGCCACTCAATTAAATAATCATAATTGCATGCACGAGAAACTTATTATTCTTGATTTCGGCTCGCAAACAACCCAGCTTATCGGCCGTAGGGTCAGAGAGTTGAATATGTATTGTGAGATCGTTCCTTATAACAAATTCCCGCATGACGCTACCGACGTGAAAGGTGTGATCCTTTCCGGAAGTCCTTATTCCGTATACGACGAGAATGCCTTTAAGGCTGATTTGACCGAGATACGGGGGAAGTATCCCGTCTTAGGTATTTGTTATGGAGCGCAGTTTCTAGCTTATACATCCGGAGGTAATGTGGAACCGGCTAATTCACGTGAGTATGGACGTGCTAATTTGTCGCACATTGATGGTGAGGATGAATTACTGAAAGGGATCCATGTGGGTTCACAGATATGGATGTCTCATGGGGATACGATTACCGTATTGCCGGATAATTTCAAGGTGATCGCCAGCACGGACGACGTGAGGGCTGCCGCTTACCATGTGGAAGGTGAGCAAACGTGGGGCGTTCAGTTTCATCCGGAAGTATTCCATTCGACAGACGGTACGAAGTTGCTGGATAACTTCTTGAATATTTGCGGATGCGCCAAGGATTGGACACCGGCTTCCTTTATCGAATCTACCGTAGCTGAGTTGAAGGAGCAATTGGGAGATGACAAGGTGATCTTGGCTCTTTCCGGCGGTGTGGATTCATCTGTTACGGCCGTATTGCTGAATAAGGCGATCGGTAAGAACTTGACTTGCATTTTCGTGGATCATGGTTTGCTGCGCAAGAATGAGTTCGAGAACGTAATGAGGGATTATGAGCATTTAGGATTGAACGTGATCGGCGTAAACGCAAAAGATAAGTTCTATAAAGAACTAGCGGGCGTTACGGAACCGGAGAAGAAACGTAAGATCATCGGCAAAGGATTTATCGATGTCTTCGATGAGGAGGCGCATAAGCTGAAAGATATCAAGTGGCTGGGGCAAGGTACGATTTATCCGGATGTGATCGAGTCGCTTTCTATCACAGGTACGGTTATCAAGAGCCATCATAATGTGGGCGGACTTCCGGATACGATGAACTTGAAACTCGTCGAGCCGCTTCGTCTTCTTTTCAAGGATGAGGTTCGCCGTGTCGGTATGGAGTTGGGTATGCAACCGCATTTGATCAAGCGCCATCCGTTCCCGGGACCGGGATTGGGTATCCGTATCTTGGGTGATATCACGCCGGAAAAGGTACGTATCCTGCAAGACGCTGACGATATCTATATGTCATTGATGCGTGAGTGGGGACTTTACGATAAGATTTGGCAAGCTGGGGTAATCTTACTTCCGATTCAATCCGTAGGTGTAATGGGCGATGAGCGTACCTATGAGAATACGGTAGCTTTACGTGCGGTCACTTCCACGGACGCTATGACCGCCGATTGGGCGCAGCTTCCGTACGAGTTCCTCGCCAAAGTTTCCAACGAGATTATCAATAAGGTGAAAGGCGTGAATAGAGTCGTGTACGACATCAGCTCGAAGCCGCCTGCAACCATCGAGTGGGAGTGACATTTGTCTTAGGTATAACAAAGTGTAAAATCAATAAAATTTAAAAGTCACATGAAGCAAGATATGATTGTTATCTTGGATTTAGGTAGTCATGAGAATACGGTGTTGGCTCGTGCTATTCGTGCGTTAGGCGTTTATAGTGAGATTTATCCGCATGACATCACGGTTGAGGAATTAAAAGCCTTGCCAAACGTGAAAGGTATCATTATCAATGGTGGCCCAAACAATGTTATCGACGGTGTAGCTATCGACGTGAATCCGGGTATTTACGAGATGGGCACTCCTGTAATGGCCGCAGGTCATGATAAGGCGTTGTGCGAGGTTAAATTACCGGAGTTTACGGATGATGTCGAGGCGATCAAGGGCGCTGTCAAGTCTTTCGTGTTCGATACTTGCAAGGCTGAGGCAAACTGGAATATGACGAATTTTGTCAATGACCAGACTGAATTGGTAAAGCGTCAGGTAGGGGATAAGAAAGTTCTGCTGGCCTTGTCTGGAGGTGTCGATAGCTCTGTAGTAGCCGCTTTACTTTTGAAAGCGATCGGTGATAAATTGGTTTGCGTGCATGTGAACCATGGTTTGATGCGTAAGGGCGAGTCCGAGGATGTCGTTGAGGTCTTCAAGAACCAGTTGAATGCTAATTTGGTGTATGTAGACGCTACCGATCGTTTCTTGAATAAGCTAGCTGACGTGGAAGATCCGGAGCAAAAGCGTAAGATTATCGGTGGTGAGTTTATCCGTGTATTTGAGGAAGAAGCTCGCAAATTAGATGGAATCGATTTCTTGGCTCAAGGAACGATCTATCCGGATATCGTGGAGAGTGGAACGAAGACGGCTAAGATGGTGAAATCCCATCATAACGTAGGCGGTCTGCCGGAAGATTTGCAATTTGAGTTGGTTGAGCCTTTGCGTCAATTATTCAAGGACGAGGTTCGTGCTTGTGGCGTAGAGTTAGGTTTGCCTTATGATATGGTTTATCGCCAGCCGTTCCCCGGACCTGGTTTAGGCGTACGTTGCTTGGGCGCTATCACTCGTGACAGACTGGAAGCGGTACGTGAGTCGGATGCGATCTTACGGGAGGAGTTCAAGAACGCCGGATTGGATAAAAAGGTATGGCAATACTTTACGGTAGTACCCGACTTTAAGTCGGTTGGCGTACGTGATAACGCCCGTTCTTTCGAATGGCCCGTGATTATCCGTGCCGTCAATACGGTAGATGCCATGACCGCTACGATCGAACCGGTTGATTGGCCTATCTTGATGAAGATTACGGATCGTATTTTGAAAGAGGTGAAGAACGTGAACCGTGTATGCTACGATATGTCTCCGAAACCGAATGCGACAATTGAGTGGGAGTAATTAGGCTTACTTATTAAACAGATATAAAAAGGCCCGGTGATTTATCTGAATCCCGGGCTTTTTATTTATATACGATAGATTCGAAGAACTATTTTAGTTCACGGATCTTGATATTACGGAACCAGATCGGATAGCCATGATCTTGCAGACCGATATAACCTTCTTTAGAAATACCTTCGGTAAAGCCCGGGAAGTTCTTGAATTTACTGTTAGCTACCAAATCATCCCACTCTTTGCTCCATAAAGTATACTCAACAACTTTCTTACCATTTTGGGTATGCGTTACCTTTCCATCTTTTACACGGATTACGATCGTATTCCACTCGCCGGCAGGATTAACTGTTTTCGGATCTGCGGGAAGCATGTCATATAGAGAACCTGCTAGGTGGTTCGCTAATTTGTTGTCGGTTGCGTCCACGTTATCTAGTACCTGTACTTCGGGAGCCGCATAATAAATAGGTTTGCCGGGTACTTCGCGTACATAATAGAAGATACCGGAGTTGCCCATCTTGCTCGCTTTCCAGTCTACCGAGAGCTCGAAGTTTTTGAATTTCTTGTTCTGGTAAAGGATATCGCCATTAGCGCCTTGTCCCGGTTTTTTGCCTTCGCCGGTAAATACTTTCATGGCATTGTCTTCTATAACCCAGTTCGCGGGCATAGCGGTACCGTTACATTGGCGCCATCCAGAGAAGTCTTTTCCGTTGAATAATAATTCCCAGCCAGCTTTTTTTTCCTTCTTAGTCAATGTATTCGGAGTTTGAGCGAAACAGGGGATAGCCATAGCTATAGCTGAAAGAATCAAGAATGATTTGAACAACTTTTTCATGTTACTTAAATTGTTATTAGATTAGATTTGTTAATATCATTACAAATGTAGCAATTTGCTTAATAACCCTTATGAGGATTAACGTATTTTTAATGGAAATAGGATTATTCTATTGATTTAACACATGAATCGTATGGCAAGCCACTAGCGCAGCCGTTTCCGTACGCAGCCGGCTCTCTCCTAAAGAGATCGGCTCGAAGCCATTCTCTTGAGCCAGTTTGATTTCTTCCGGGCTAAAATCACCTTCCGGTCCGATGAGGATTAAGGCATTCTCTCCCGGCTGATACGTATGTTTTAATAGTGGCTTCTCGCCTTCCTCGCAATGGGCAATAAACTTACGCCCGTCAAAGGGAGTGGCGACAAACTTCTTGAAATCTGTCATTCCTTCTAACGCCGGCAAAGTCGCTTTCTGGGATTGCTTCATGGCACTGACCAATATCTTCTCCAATCGAATCGGCTTGATCTCTTTACGCTCCGAGAAACGACAATTCAAACAGGTGATCGCATTGATCCCTATTTCCGTCGCTTTCTCCACGAACCACTCCATCCGGTCCATGTTTTTGGTAGGAGCTATGGCTATATGGAGATTGAAGTTCCAGAGATCGGGTTGTTTCCAACTCTCTAAGAGGGTCACCTCACAATGTTTGGGATGCGCCCGGCTAATAGCCGCTTTATAAAAAGAGCCTTGCCCATCCGTCAATACTATCTCATCGCCTTCACCTAGACGAAGTACCCGTATACAATGTCCTGCTTCTTCTTCCGGTAATTCCGGCTTGATAGCTATATCTGGTGTATAAAAAATCTGCATGACCATCTAATTTTCAATTCTCAATTCTCAATTTTCAATTACCCAAGGATCATACCAATTATAGTAGCCGATAGCACAGAGACCAAGGCTCCGCCGATCATAGCCGGTACGCCGATACGTGAAATTAATCCTCGTTTTTCCGGGGCTAATACGCCCAATCCGCCTAATAAGATACCGATAGACGATATATTAGCGAATCCGCAAAGGATATAAGTAGACATCAAGATCGATTTCTCATACATGAATAATCCGGCATCTTTCCATTGCTGTAATTGGAAATAGGCGACAAATTCGTTCAATATGGTCTTTTGTCCCAATAAAGAACCAACTAACATGATGTCTTGGCTGGGAACCCCGATCAACCACATGAAAGGAGAGGTGATTACGCCCAGTATAAATTGGAAGGTCAAGCCCTGCGCCTTACCGTCCGTAATCTTTACAATCCAGTCATTCAGTCCGGTATAACGCCCTATCACACCTTCCGTAATATAATTCGCTAACGCTACAAGGGATATGAATACCAATAACATCGCGGCAATATTCGTCATCAACTTTACGCCGGTAACCGTACCCGATGAGATGGCATCTAGAATATTCGAGTTCTCTTTTTCCTTGCCGGAGATAGCTACATGGTCCGTGGCTTCTTCCGTCTGCGGACAAAGCATTTTCGCTAAAACGATTGAACCCGGTACTGCCATTACGGAAGCCGAGAGCAAGTGAGTGGCGAATAAAACCTTCGCCGCCGGGTCTGTTCCTCCCAACATACCTATGTAAGTACCCATTACGGAACCGGCGATCGTACCCATTCCGGATACCATGACCAAAAATATCTCCGAACGATTCATTGTCGGCAGGTAATTCTTGATCAACACAGGAGATTCTGTCATTCCCATAAAAATATTACCGGCGGCCACTAATCCCTCCGAGCCGGATATATTCATGAATTTACGCAATACCCACGCAAAGGCACCGACTACTTTCTGGATAATCCCCCAATGGTAAAACATGGAAACCAAGGCGGAGAAGAAAATAACAATCGGTAGCGAATGAAGCAAGAAACTGAATCCTGCCGCTTTAGAGGCATACGGGCCTAATAAGAAAGTAAGACCGGCATCCGTGAAGTCCATCAACTTAACAAATATCTTGCCACATCCTTCCAATAGGCTTCCGACGAACGGCACATATAAAACCGCCAAGGCGAATACGATCTGCATGAACAAACCTCCACCTACTAATTTCCAATCGATCCGTTTACGGTCATAACTCATCGCATAGGCGATACCTAAAATCGTAATGATCCCAAGCAGACCTCTTAAAAGTGAGACCAGTCCGAATCCTCCTTGTTCTCCAATCATTTGTTTGTGTCCTCCTCTTCTTCTCGACGGCGCAACTCGTCTTTATACATTTTCGCGTATTCGTAATTTTCGTCCGCTATAGCGTCTTCCAATCGCTCGTTTATTTCTTGGATATCCAATAGGCTTAACCATTTCTTTAACTGGGCTTCGTCCTTAATCTCATCCGGTTCTAATTCTAATAAATTGTCATCCTCCTCCGGTTCGTCAGCGGGGATGGACAGGGTGTCTTCCAGTACGACACCGCATTCCTTTACAATCTCCTCGGAAGTAAAGATGTCGCAATTTACCCGAAGCGCTATGGCAATCGCGTCGGAAGTGCGAGAGTCCAGCTTTATCGAGCGCTCACCGTCGCTAAACTCTAATTCTGAGTAAAACACACCATCTTCGAATTTGTATATGTAAACTTCCTTAAGAATGACGTTGAAGGCTTGCGCAAAAGTGGCGAATAAGTCGTGTGTTAATGGACGAGGAGGTACGATATGCTCCAAAGCGATCGCTATAGACTGTGCTTCAGCGGTTCCTACGATGATTGGAATTCGCCGTGGACCATTTTCCTCTGCCAAAATTAACGCATAGGCCCCGGATTGAATTTGGCTGTTCGCTAATCCTTGAACCCTTAATTTTATTCTTGTACTCACAGATCTGAAATTTAAAATTGTATACAAAAGCAAAAGTAATATTATTTTCGGGATTATTGCGAATAAATGTGATTAATCACTTTCAGTGTGTTTGGGGTTAAGGGGAAGGATAATGGAAAAACGGCTTCCTTTTCCTATTTCGGACTCTACGGCGATATACCCATCGAAACGTTCGGCTATCACTTTGCAAATGGATAGTCCCAAGCCGGTACCTTTGGCGAATTCATCCAGTTTCGTGAAACGATTGAAAACGGCGTCTTGCTTTTCTTTCGGGATACCAATGCCGGTATCTTCTACGAAAATATGTACATGCCGCCCTTCCTCTCGGTATTCATAACCAATCAATATATATCCCTTTTGCGTGAATTTGATAGCGTTGCTAAGAAAGTTGGTAATCACTTGTGTCAACCGAAGCTTATCCGTGGGAATGGATATGCTTTTTTCCGGTATTTGCATACGAAGTTCTACGTTCTCCGGCATTAAAACTTGGAAAGTCTGGTAAATCGTGCTTATTAATTCATTTAGAGAATATTGCTGGAAAGAGAATGACATACGGCCCGATTCGATACGGGAAAGATCTAAGATATCATTGATAAGGTTCAATAACAGATCGCTGTTCGTATTGATTAACTCGGTAAAGTTTTCCCGTTCTGCCTTACTGAGCTCGATGTCTGTGTTCATAAGATTCGAGAATCCGACAATAGCGTTCAATGGAGTCCGGTTTATCGAATGTTCGTTTCAGTGTTTCATTAAAAATCGGGTAGGTATCTTTCTTTTGCTCAAAAGAATGGATAAGCACGATTTTCTTTTCTTCTTTTTCTTGGCAACCTAGGGTTAACAAAGAGACAAGAAATATGGATATGGCAAAAATTAAATATTTATGTGTGTGTTTCATGATTCTTAATAGATAGATCTTTTGCAAAGGTAGAAGTTTTTTTGACTATCAAAGCAAAAAAAAATGGTCATCCGTCACGGACAACCAATCTTCATTGCTAACCTTAAATCTAATACCATGAAAAACACGGTGCAAATATATAGTATTTTATGTTGTACAGCATGATTTCGTGGCGTAAATCCTTGATACGTTAGCTTTATTTTAATAATAGTTCTTCCTGCTAAAGGACCGTTAACAGTTATTGCTTGCTTTTCACGTACTCATCGGCCTTCTCTTTTACCCGATCGGCACGTTTTTGAGTCTCGGGATGGCTTGAGAACATCTGCATAAACTTGGACGATTTAGCTTCCGACTCACTCAGTTGTAACAATTTATTTAATGAGTTAGACATTCCGTACGGATCTCGCCCGTTATCTATACAAAATTGGAAACCGAATTCGTCCGCCTCATACTCTTGTTTCTGGGAATATTGAGCGCCGGCCAAGGCCTGTGCCATGTCTCCCAGTTGAGAGTCGGTCAGTTTGGATACGGTTCCACTTACAGCTCCGGCGGCGTTTTTAGCGGCGGAGGTCAAGTAAGCGTTTTTCATGGCGTCTTTAGAGTCGGAATGAACGACGTGCCCGATCTCATGACCGATAACGGCGAATACCTCGTCATCGTCCATGATTTTCATCAATCCGCCACATACGCGTACACTTCCGTCTCCACAGGCGAAAGCGTTTACATCTACTACATTATATACTTTAAAGTTTAAGTCTAGGCCGGAAACTTTTTTTACATTGGCGGTCAAGCGTTCCAAGCGTTGTCCCATTTCCGTATCCGGGCCCGCTACCTCGTTATGAGTGTCCATCCATTGGATGTACTCTTTTGCCATTTTGGCTACATCCTCGTCGGATAGAGTAGCGGCATGCGCTACATCAGTCGCGGCATTAATCACTTTTTTCGTATTAATGGTCTTGCCGCCAATCTTGAATTGGGCGGAAACTGTTAGGCTCACTCCTGCTAAGAAAGCCAAGGACAATAAGATTTTTTTCATGTTTTAAATTAGTTAGTTGTTTGTGATAAATAATTTTCGATCTGTTGAAAAGTAGCATCTTTCAACAATACTTTCTTCTCTTTGTTCAATAGGTATAATGTGGGTATCGCTTTTAAGTCGTAGATCTCGTCGTTTTTAAGCGAAACACTTTTGTCGTATGAGTTGATCCAATCTTTAGGCATGACGGAAACGTGTTCTTTCCATGCGTCCAGATCCTCGTCCGGATAAACGGCTAAGATCTTTAGTTTGTTGCTTTTTGAAAATTCATTGATCAAGAAGGACGATTCCATTTGTCTGGTTATTTCTTGACAAGCATGGCAGTCCGGATTATAGAAAAATAATAATAGATAATCCGCTTTTATATTGTATAATTTCCCGGTTTGTCCGTTCGCTAATGTGTACGTGAAATCGGTCGCAGGCGTCCCGATTCTGTTTTTTAATGCGAGCTCTAGCAAATGGGCGGGACGTATCTTTTCCACATCGCTTAATGACGAGGATTCGGTAAGATATTCCAATACCGCTATATACATTTCCTCATTCCTTAAGGGGGAGTTCGGGTCGTATAGATATTTCTCCATCATCTCGGAAAAGTACTGAAACATGGCACTGTCTTGTTCTGTTTGTTTCATCATCGCTTTTACGGAAGAAGACATAGCCGCAGGCGAGACATAGTTCATCAAATCTATATAGTTGGATAATGCCTGCTCGGTCACTTGAGGTTCATGGATATAGGTCGTATCCTTGAAGTCGAATTTATCCCAATAATGTTTCACTAAATATTCGGCCCTTTCCACCGGGTCTGTGATTAGGGTGGGGACTGAGACCATTTCAAAGGTGGGTGGCGCTACATTGGATTCTTCCGTTTTTTGATTGCGTTGACCACTGCATGCATTGACGGTCAACGTCAACAATAAAACATATAGATATTTCATATTCATTCATATATTTATGTTTCAATCCACAAATATATAGTATTATTTTTATCTTTGTTAAATTAAAACGGCAAAAGATAGAATATCATGGATTTTCGATTAAAAGTATTTCATAGCGTAGCTTGTAACCTAAGTTTCACGAAAGCGTCCCGGGAGTTGTTCATTAGTCAACCCGCTATTAGTAAGCATATCCATGAGTTGGAGGTTCAATATAAGACACCTCTCTTTGAACGAACAGGTAGCCAGATCCGTTTAACTCGTGCGGGCGAGTTGTTGTTTTCGCATACCCATTCCTTATTGGCTTCGTATCGTCAATTGGATTTCGAGATGAATCTGTTGACAAATAATTTTCTGGGGGATTTACATTTAGGTGCCAGTACGACAATATCCCAATATGTTCTTCCGCCCGTGCTTGCTTTATTCATTAAGATGTTTCCGGATATACATGTATCTGTATTGAATGGGAATAGCCGGGATATAGAGTTGGCTTTGCGAGATGGAAAAATAACGTTAGGATTGGTGGAAGGAACTACCCGTCAAAATACGATGCATTATATACCTTTTATGAAGGATGAGTTAGTGGTTGTCACTCATGTAGGGTCTAAGTTGGCTGCTTATGACGAACTGACGTTGGAACAACTTTGTGCTTTGCCCGTAGTACTTCGTGAAAACGGCTCCGGTACGCTTGAGGTCTTGGAGGGGGCTTTAGCAAAACACCAGATCAAACTGTCGCAATTGAACGTATTATTGCAGCTAGGTAGTACGGAGAGTATCAAATTATTCTTGGAAAATTCCGATGCTTTGGGAATTCTTTCTATTCGGGCGGTGACACGTGAGCTGATGGCAGGACGTTTGAAAGTGATAGATATTGAGGGTTTTAAGGCCGAACGGACTTTCTCCTTTGTGGAGCCGCAGGGACAGAACAGCGGTATGGAAGAAAGTTTCATGCGTTTTGCCAGTCAACATTGGCAATAACTTTAGGTTATTCGCTATAAAAACTTGTGAAGTAAGGGATCGGATGAAAATATGTACTTTCGCGAACGAAATCAAATAATGATATGTTGTACTAAATAAATCAATAATTATGTTTAGTGAAAAACGAGGTAACGTATTACATGGTGTCTTGCTGATAGCTCTTTTCTCTTGTTCCGCATTCTATATCGCGGAGTTCCAGTTTATTAAACAATTGTCATTCAGTCCGCTGATTGTCGGCATTATTTTAGGTATGTTGTACGCCAACAGCCTGAGAAACCATTTGCCGGAGACGTGGGTTCCGGGTATCCTGTTTTGTACTAAGCAAGTGCTTCGTGCGGGTATCGTACTATATGGGTTTAAGCTGACCTTCCAGAGCGTGATTGCGATCGGCCTTCCGGCAATCCTGATCGATATGGTGATCGTGGTGCTTACCATCTTGATCGGTGTTTGGGTGGGGCGATTGATGAAAATGGATAAAGACCTTGCTTTACTGACCGCCACGGGTAGCGCTATTTGCGGGGCTGCCGCGGTATTGGGCGCTGAACCGGTCGTGAAGTGCGAGGCTCATAAGACGGCGGTTGCCGTATCGACAGTCGTGATTTTCGGTACGCTTTCTATGTTTATTTATCCGGTGATGTACCGTGCGGGTATTCTTGATTTAGACCCTGAGCAAATGGGACTTTATACGGGTGCGACCTTGCATGAGGTAGCTCATGTGGTAGGAGCCGGTAACGCTATGGGAAAGGAAATTTCGGATGCGGCTATTATCGTGAAAATGATTCGTGTGATGATGTTAGCTCCTGTGCTAGTGGTCATGAGTTTCATGTTGGCTCGAACTGCTGTGAAGTCCGTGGTTAACGGGGGGAGGAATGGCGGAGGCGTTGCCCCTTCTCGTGGTAAGATCACTATTCCTTGGTTTGCGTTTGGTTTCTTGGCCGTGATTGGTTTCAATTCGCTCGACTTGCTTCCTCATGCGGTTGTAGATGGGATCAATCAGGTAGATACATTCATGCTGACAATGGCCATGACTGCTCTTGGTACGGAGACTAGTATCGAGAAATTTAAGAAAGCTGGCGCTAAGCCCTTTGTTTTGGCCGCTATTTTATATGTTTGGTTACTAGCTGGTGGTTATTTGTTGGCGAAATATGTGCCTCAACTTGCATAAGATCGTATTTTCCTCTATTTTTGTGATCTTAAATAGGTCGTTGTGGATAAGATGAGTCTTTTATCCATACCGTGAAATATAAAAAGATGGCATCAAAGATTACAAAAGGTATCCTTATTTCTTGTTGGATAGTATACCTCGCTATATTAGGGGCGGTGGTAATGGTGTTTATGGCGATAGCGAATGGTTCAATTGGTTATATGCCTCCGGTGGAACAATTGGAGAACCCGATTGATAAATATGCTTCCCAAGTTATCTCCTCGGACGGAAAGGCGTTGGGAGCCTATGCGCATAGCAAAGACAATCGTATTTACGTGAATTATGAGGATCTTTCGCCGGATTTGGTGAAAGCCTTGATCGCTACCGAGGATATCCGGTTCGCCGAACATAGCGGTATCGATGCGCAGGGTTTGTTTCGTGCCATCGTGAAGCGGGGTATCTTGATGCAAAAAAGCGGTGGTGGCGGTAGTACCATTACCCAGCAATTAGCGAAGCAATTATTCTCGCCGAGTGCCGATAATATGATGGAACGTCTTTTCCAGAAACCGATCGAATGGGTGATCGCGGTTCAATTGGAACGTTATTACACAAAGGAAGAGATTATAAATATGTATCTGAATAAGTTTGACTTCTTGTACAATGCCGTGGGAATCCAATCCGCGTCTCGTGTGTATTTCGGGAAGACCCCTAAAACCTTGAAGATCGAGGAAGCCGCCACGTTGGTAGGCATGTGCAAGAACCCTTCTTATTTCAATCCGGTTCGCCATAACAAGCGTACCATCGGCCGTCGTAATACGGTTTTGGAGCAGATGGAAAAGGCCGGGTACATAACCAAGGCGGAATGTGATTCGTTGAAGGCTTTACCCTTGGTCGTACATTTTACCCGTATGGACCATAAAGACGGTTTGGCTCCTTACTTCCGTGAATACCTTCGTCTGACAATGACTGCAAAGAAACCGGAGCGTAAGGATTACGCCTCTTGGCAATCTCAGAAATTCAGTGAGGACTCATTATCTTGGGCGACGAATCCATTATATGGATGGTGTAACAAAAATAAAAAAGCCGACGGAGAATACTATAATCTTTATACGGATGGCTTGAAAATCTATACGAGCATCGATTCCCGTATGCAGAAATATGCGGAAGACGCTGTCCGCGAGCATATGAGTAAAGATCTTCAACCGGCTTTCTTCCGGGAAAAGAAGGGACGTAGCTATGCTCCGTTCTCAAGAGACGTAAGTGTCGGTCAAGTAGACACGATGTTGATGCGTGCGATGCACCAGACAGATCGTTACCGGGCGATGAAAAAGAGTGGAATGGCTGAGGCCGATATGCGCAAGGAGTTTGAGAAGCCTGTCGATATGCGTGTGTTTAGTTGGGATGGTCCGATCGATACGATCATGTCTCCCTTGGATTCGATTCGTTATCATAAGAGTTTCTTGCGTACGGCGTTTATGTCGATGGACCCTCGCACCGGGCAGGTCAAGGCATATGTAGGTGGTATTGACTATAATGACTTCCAATATGATATGGTGAATGGCGGTCGCCGTCAGATCGGTTCTACCATGAAACCGTTCCTTTATTCGTTGGCGATGATCGAGGGGATCAGTCCTTGCGACCAGATGCTACATGTGCAGCAGCAGTTGATGGACGAGAACGGTCGTTTGTGGGTTCCCCGTAACGCCAGCGCGAAGCGAATCGGCGAGATGGTTACGATCAAGTGGGGATTACAGAACTCGGATAACTGGGTAACCGCTTATCTGATGAGCCAGCTCTCACCTTATACGTTTGTTCGTTTGCTTCATTCTTTCGGCTTGAAGAATCATATCGATCCGGTTATCTCGGTCTGTCTGGGTACTCCGGATGTATCGGTGGGTGAGATGGTCGGGGCCTATACGGTATTTGCCAACAAGGGCATCCGGGTAGAACCTTTATTTGTGACCCGTATAGAAGATTCATATGGAAATACAATCGCGAACTTTACCCCACAGATGAGTGAGGTGCTGACGGAAGATGCTTCCTATAAGATGCTACATATGTTGAAAAGCGTAATCGACGGTGGTACCGGAGGACGTGTACGTTTCCGCTACGGCATCAAGGCGGAGATGGGAGGTAAGACCGGAACGACCCAGAATAACTCCGACGGTTGGTTCATGGGATTTACGCCTAGCTTGGTTTCCGGCTGCTGGGTAGGCGGCGAGGACCGTTCCATCCATTTCGACCGCTTGGCGGAAGGGCAGGGAGCGAGTATGGCGTTACCGATTTACGCCCTTTATATGCAAAAGGTTTATAAAGATAAAACGTTAGGCTACTCGGAAGACGAGACTTTCGAGATCCCCGAGAAATACGCAAACCCATGTAGCGAAGGAGGGGAGGAAGATAGCCCCACGACCCCACCGGATACGGGAGGTATCGATAAGATGTTTGAGTGATAATAATCAGACTATTACAGTTTTTTTAAATTCCCCGTAAGGAAAACTTTTGTTTCCCTATAGCAAAACAAAAGTTTCTTCAGCAGGAAACTTTTGTTTCTTCCAATAGAAACTGTCTTTTCCTGATTTATCTAGACACTTTTTTTGTTTATAAACGTAATCAGTAGACAGTAGTTATAAAGTAATACTGATATAGTAGTCACTTCTTTTAACTTCATACTGATAACATAGACACA